>JBJESA010000096.1:0-14157 GCA_051882535.1 Oscillospiraceae bacterium | reverse complement strand
ACCCGGCATATCCAGCAGCTCTACATCTTTATCAATGGAAACCCACTGCTTACCGCGTGTAACGCCCGGTCTGTCGCCGACTTTTGTTTTCTTAGAATTTGCCATTCGGTTAATGAACGACGATTTGCCGACATTCGGAATACCGACAACCATCAGCCGCAGAGCCTTGCCTATCATTCCGCGTGCCTTGCGACGCTCAATCAGCTCAGACAGTAACCGCTTAACTGAGGGCAAAAACGAGTTCAAACCCTTTCCGCTTCGGCAATCGCACACGATAACCATAATTCCCTGCTTTTCAAAGTGCTTCTTCCATTGAGCAGTCACCTTGTCATCAGCCACATCGCACTTGTTCATAATCATAATGCGAGGCTTGCTTCCGCAAAGCTCGTCAATGATAGGATTTCGGCTGCTTTGAGGAATTCTTGCATCGATAACCTCCACAACAGCGTCCACCATCTTCACGTCTGCTTCAATAAGCCGACGTGTTTTCGTCATGTGACCGGGGAACCATTGAATATCGCTCATAACCACTTAAACTCTTTAATAGGGGAAAAACGGACAAACGCCTTTCCCATAATCATACTTTCATCCACAAATCCAACATCAGCAAGGTTTCTGCTGTCGTTGGACACATTTCTGTTATCTCCCATAACAAAAACACAATCCTCGGGAACCGTATAAGTAACCCCGCTCTCCATCCAGCCATACGACCTTAAATGAGTGAGATCCTTAATATAGTCTTCCTCTATGAGTTCGTCATTGACGAAAACCTCGCCCTCGGTGAAGTCTATACGGACAGTATCACCCTCTGCAGCAATAACACGTTTGATAATGGGCTCACCGTACATTCCTGTGTTTTTGTTCTTCAGTTTATTTGCCTGAACCACGACAATATCGCCGTAGCTCGGCGAATAACAGAAATTCGTTAAAATAACCTTATCGCCGTCTAAAAGTGTATCATTCATAGAATCGCCTGAAACTGTAATCGAACGAAAGAAAAACAGATTGAGCACGAGCATCGCAGCAACCGCAAATACAATGCTATTAACCCATTCAAGAGCGTCAGAGAAAGGCTTTTTCTCAGCCTGTTCATCTTTGACGCTGTCATTTACATCAGAATTCGCAGATTCATCGTCAGACTCGGAAACCTCAAGCAAATCGCTATCCGAAGACTCCGATTTATCCTCAACTTCTTCTGTGTAATTATTTTCTTCGTTAAACTCGTTCATAGCTATCTCTTTTCTCGGAATTATCCCTGTGTACCGAAGCACACAGGGGAATCCTCAGGATTAAACCTTGGACTTAACCTTAGCAGCCTTACCAACTCTGTCACGCAGATAGTACAGCTTAGCTCTGCGAACCTTACCGTTTCTAACTACCTCAACTCTGTCAACAGACGGAGAGTGAACAGGGAATACTCTCTCCACGCCGCAGCCGTGAGCTACACGTCTAACGGTGAATGTTTCGTTAATACCGCCGTGCTTCTTAGCAATAACAGTACCCTCGAACATCTGGATACGGCTCTTGTCGCCTTCCTTGATGTTTACGTAAACCTTTACGTAGTCACCGATCTCGATTGCGGGAGCCGCTTCCTTCAAGCTGCTCTGTTCAATAAGTTTTAAAGCGTCCATATTTCCTCCTTGGAGCCTGTAGGGTTTTCTTGAATTCGGCTTATTCCGAGCGATGCAATTAATTCGCCCGAGGTCGTTTCCTCGGCTTTCAGCGGACTACCCTTCGGTGTTTGTATGTTCGTGTCACATATTTTCAATGCACAAACTCTTAATCAAAACACCACACCTAGATATTATAACACTATCAAACAAAAAAATCAAGTGCTTTTTGTTAATTTTCACATTTTTTTTCGAGAATAAGATGCCCGAAGTAATTATTTTCGAAATCTTCCAGTATATCGTGGGTAACCACAATGGAATTTTTTGCTATTTTGTATGCTTTTTGACGGGCTTCTTCGCTCTCAAGACACATAATCACCCCTTGCTCGACAGAATTCCGACAAAATGCCGTCGAAAGTCCCTTGGGAATTGTTCCGATTTCCGTCAGCAAACGCAGTCCATTCGCCGAAGAAAAGACTTCACCCGATAGATACGTTTTCTCCGCTCCGTCAAACAGTTCCAGTGCAGCCGCCGCTCGTGCTTTATCTGCTTGAAAAACCCTCACATCATTTTGCGAAACAAAGAAATCCTCGCCTATTGCAAACAAGTCGCGGTCGGTCATTATCCCATCGCTGTCCAAAGCACCATTATCCATCATCACTGAAACCGAAGATGCAACTCCGCACGGCGAAACTCCGATACTGTCGCAATCTCCTATTACCTCATAAACAATGGTGCCGTCACTCTCACTACGCACATAGTCTATCGCTCCTTTTTCAGGAGGCATTCCGCTTTCATAACCCGAACCGTCAAATGCACCCGCCATTTCAAAAGAAGCACACCGCAGCTGACCTTGTTTCCTCTCGGCAACGCAGAGTGTTCTTCCAAAATCAGCTATCAAGCAATCGTCACCCTCGGGAGCAGCCAGCAGCGAGGCTGTAAAGCGACCGCCAATGTCCACCGAAATAAACGGCACATAGTAGATTTCAATATCGGGGCCAAGAAACAAATCAGATGTTGTAAGTTCTGCTTCCAACTCCATTGAAATCCGAAAAGACGCAGCAATTCCCACGCTCTTCACATCTGCACTCATTATTTTAAGCTCCCGCATAGACGAAATCAAAAGTCGCGTTAAATTCTCCGACACGTTGTCGAAATTTAGCTCTACGCCAAAAAGCGAAGCTCTCGCAAATCGTCTTTTTAGCTGAAAATCATAATACACTACAGTCATAATGCTATATGATACGTCTATCGCAATTCCTAGATTATCGCTTCTCTCATCTCTTAATTTCTCGGTCGAGAATTTTATGTCGTTTAACACAGGTGAAAATCCTCCGAAGTTTTTTCTATTATTCTATCATATTATAATATATTTGTCAAGATAGCGAAAAAAGCCCTTGAAAAACCCTTTTCGTTATGTTATAATAAGAATATGGTGTAACCCGCGGCTTTGCTGCGGACGCTTGAGTCTTTATTGAAACGTAAATAAGCTTAACTGCTGCCCACCGTGCCTGCCGCACGGATTTGTGTTGCAATAATGTACTATCTTTGAAAAATGAGGCATTAACGTGAAACTGAATATTGTTTTGGTAGAACCGCAAATCCCGCAAAATACCGGAAACATCGCCCGTACCTGTGCTGTAACGGGTGCTCGGCTCCACATTGTAAAACCGATGGGATTCGAACCTACTGACAAACAGCTCAAACGTGCGGGACTTGATTATTGGCACTATCTGGATATCTCCTACTATGACGGTATTGAGGATTTTTTGGCAAAAACAAACGGCAAGTGCTTTTTCTTTTCGACAAAAGCACTAAATCGCTATACCGATGTCAAGTACCCCGATGAGTGCTATATCGTCTTTGGACGCGAGGACGCGGGACTTCCCGAAGAACTGCTGTTACGCAACAAAGAAAACTGCGTCAGAATCCCGATGATGCCCACTCTCAGAAGCCTGAATCTCTCCAACAGCGTCGCTATCGCCGCTTATGAGATACTAAGGCAATGGGATTTCCCCGAGCTTCAAAACAACGGCTCTCTTACAAAATTCGATTGGTCACAGGCATAATTGCCCACCGGAAAGGAAACTACATAATGAACGAAAACGTTAGAATCATCACCGACAGCGGCTGCGACATCTCCCCCGAAGTTGAAAAGGAATGGAAAAAATACCTTGTTGTAATGCCGTTTGCAGTCACAATTAATGACGAAACAAAGCTCGACAGAATTGATATCCAACCCGATGAGTTCTATCAGATACTTAAGGATAATGAGGAAATCCCCAAGCACTCTCAGATTACCCAGATTCAGTTTGAGGAGAAGTTCCGTCAGTTGTATGCCCGCGGTGTTCGCGAGATTATCGTTGACGTCATCAATGCTGCCGGTTCTCAGACATTTGCTCAGGCAAATATTGCCGCAGAGCTTATTGCGGAAGACCTCCCTGACCTAAAGGTACACGTTATTGACGGACGCTGCTATACCCTTTGTTACGGCTATCCCGTTGTTGAAGCCTGCAAGAAACTTGCTGAGGGCAATTCTGTAGAGAGCGTAGTTGAATATCTTGAGGACTGGGCAAAGCATACCGAAGCGTTTATCGTAGGCTTCGGGCTTCGCCATATGAGAAAATCGGGAAGAATCTCTGCCGCAGCCTCCTTCCTCGGAGAGCTTATGGGATTGAAGCCCCTTATTGTCCTTTATGACGGAGTAACCGAAGTTCTCAAAAAAGCACGCGGTGAAAAGGCGGTTATTGATGCCGCTGTAGAAACAATTTCCCAGCGTATGATACCTAAAACTCCGTATTGCGTGGTTACAACAACCCACCCCGACCTTGAAAAGGAGTTCATCGACAAGATGACTAAGAAGGTAGGCTATCCGCCCGCCATGGTTGAAAAGTGCGGCGTAGTTGTAAGCTGCAATGCAGGTCCCGACTTTATCGGTGTAATTATCAGAGGACAGGAACGCAACTAAAAGGAGCATCGCCTTGGAAGAACTAGTTGAATATATCACCGATGTCTTTCAGAATTTCACACGCATCATTCTATCTATAAATTTCTTTGATGTGCTGGATATTCTTATTCTTACATTCTTGGTGTATTATGTAATAAAGCTGATGCGTGAAACCCGTGCCATGCAGCTGCTTAAGGGTATTTTTTTCATTGTAATCATCTTTGTTCTGGTACAAATTTTTGAGCTAAAAGCGATGGGATTTCTCATTGACAACTTTTTGCAGGTTGGTATTATAGCAATTATAATTGTATTTCAGCCTGAGCTAAGAAGAATCCTTGAGAAAGTAGGCCGAACTCGCGTCAGCACTTTCGCACAGTCGCTGGATAAGGTTTCCGGTGGTCAGTCTGCTCGTGAAAGAGCAATAACAGGAATTGCCGATGCCTGCTCACGCCTTCATGACAGCAAGACCGGTGCACTCATTGTAATTGAACGCGAAACCAAACTGGGCGAAATCATCGAAAAAGAAACCACCAGTATAATTAATGCAGAGTGTTCACCCGAGCTATTTTGTAATATCTTCTACAACAAGGCACCGCTCCACGACGGTGCGGTTATCATTCGCGATAACCGTCTTTATGCTGCAGGGTGCTTCCTGCCCAACACGCAGAAAGACCAATACCTTACTACCGACCTTGGTTCTCGTCACAGAGCTGCTGTCGGTATGAGCGAGAATTCGGACGCACTGGTTATTGTTGTTTCTGAAGAAACCGGAACAATTTCCGTTGCAAAAGACGGACAGTTGACACGCGACCTCAATCAAGACGCACTCATCAGTATTCTGAAGGCACTTATGCCCGGTGCAGGTGCTGAAAAGAAGAAAAAGCTGCGTTCCAAAGCATAAGTCCTATCAAAGGGAGTAAGTATGAAAAATATGATTCTGAATTTTCTTCATGATTTAAAACAGAATTATAAAACACTGATTCTGGGCTTTATAATTGCATTTGGTTTCTGGATAATTGTGTCAATACAGGTGTTCCCTACTATTGAGGATAATATCTCGGGAATCGCTATAGAAGCACCTATTACCGACTTTATGGCACAGAACAATCTACAGGTCATAAGCGATATCACCGAAACCGTAAGCATCAAAATTGAGGGCAAACGCTACGACATAAGCGACTTGAGTGCTTCGGACTTCTTTGCAACTGCCGACCTCACCTCCATTCATGCGGCAGGCTCCTACACTCTTCCGCTGAATATTGCGTCCAAAACAGACAGGGAATATACTCTTGTCACAGTAGAGCCGCGAATGATAACGCTGACTGTTGATGAGATTATCACCAAGGAACTAACCGTTATTCCCACTGCACCCGACATCAGTCTACCCGAGAACTACTACGTTGACGAGTTGATTGCGTCTCCTGCAAAGATTACTGTAACAGGTTCGGCAAGCGTTGTAAACAGTATCTCCAAAGTAGAAGCAAGAAGCACATATCACGGTGAACTCCGCGAGTCCAGCAGAACAAACAGCGACTTGTATATGTTTAATTCCGCAGGAACTCGTATCCCCACCGATGGACTTACGCTTTCTCCCGAATCTATTGCGGTAGAAATTCCGATTTACAGACAGAAAGAATTGCCGCTCAAGATTTCTATCACGAATTATCCCAGCAACTTTGATATTGAAAGCCTCAAATATGAAATTCAGCCCAAGACACTGACTATTGCCGCTCCCGATGATACGATTGATGCACTCTCAGCACTTGACATCGGTGCTATTGACATCAGCGATATTCAGTTGAATAAGAACACTCTTATCCCGATTGTTCTCCCCGAAGGCTACAAGAATCTTTCCGGCAACAACAATGCACTTATTGAGTGGAAATTTGACAATTACGGAAGCCTTGATTTCAGGGTTAATCGCAATAATATTACTATTACCAACGCACCCGAGAATTTCGATGTTTCTCTCGTAACAAACCAGCTCACATTCACAGTAATCGGACCTTCCAACAAACTCTCCGAGTTTACCACAAGTGACTTCACTGTAAATGTAAATCTCCTTGGCACAACACTCCGTGAGGGTACACAAGATGTTACAGTTTCTGTATCCATCAAGGGTGCACGTCAGAATTGCTGGGTATCCGGCACCTATAAGGTTACTATTAACGCAGTATCGAATGTAACAGAATAATGGCTATTATCGTATCACAAATTAAAACCGACCTGGAACAACCAAAGGAGGCCGCCATTGAAAAGGCGGTCTCCCTATTGCGGTTATCTGAGTCTGAAATCAAAACGGCGAAAATCCACAAAATCTCCGTGGACGCACGCCACGGAATATCTTTCGTAAGCTCGGTGTATATCGAGCTTGTTAGTGTTGCCCATGAAAAGAAGCTTTCGGAGAAATTCGCGAATGTAAAGCTATTTCAAAACCAAGAACTACGAGTAAACTTCGGAAATGAAAAACTTGATGGGGATATTATAATCGCAGGCTTTGGGCCGGCGGGAATGTTTTGTGCCCTTACCTTATGCGAATTCGGCTACAAACCGATTGTTCTCGAACGAGGTGCCGCAATGGACGAGCGTATTGCGGCAGTTGAGGGCTACTGGAATAACGGTATACTCGACTCTCGAACCAATGTACAGTTTGGCGAGGGTGGTGCGGGAACTTTCTCTGATGGAAAACTCACCACACGCATCAACGATCCGCTTTGCTCACGTGTTCTCGATAAGCTATGCGAATTTGGTGCTCCACAAGAGATACTCACAAAGGCAAAGCCGCATATAGGCACTGACTTGCTCCGTGGTGTAGTAAAACGCCTGCGAAATCGTGTGATTGAGCTTGGAGGCACCGTGCGTTTTCTCTCCCCCTTGGAGAAATTAGACCTTACAAATGGCAGAATAAACTCCGTTTACACGAATGGCGGCACTTTAAATTGCGGTGCATTGGTTTTGGCAATCGGTCACTCGGCACATGACACATTTGAAATGCTCCTGAAAAAAGGCATCGAGCTTATCCCAAAACCTTTCTCAGTCGGTGCAAGAATCGAGCATCTTCAAACGGATATTGACAAGGCACTTTATGGCAAGTATGCGGGACACCCCAATCTCCCGCCCGCTGAATATGCACTGTCCTACCGTGATAATGCGAAAGACCGTGCTGTTTACACATTCTGTATGTGTCCCGGGGGATTTGTTGTAGCGTCGGCAAGCAGCGATGGCACAATTGTCACCAACGGCATGAGTAATTTCGACCGTGCGGGCGAGAACGCGAACAGTGCAGTCCTTGTTTCGGTATCTCCATCTGATTTCGGTACTTCCCCGCTCTCAGGCGTAGACTTTATCCACAGACTGGAAAGCAAGGCGTATGATATGGGTGCCTCTCGCGGAAAAAATGGTGCCGCCCCAGCTATGCTCACCCGTGAATTTATAGGAAATGGGGACAGTTTCTCGCTCGGACGAGTTACGCCCACCTACCCTCTCGGCGTGGAATCTGCAAATCTACGTGAGCTGTTCCCCGACTTCGTAAGCGACTTCCTCACACAAGGAATCCAACGTTTCGAACGTCAAATCCACGGCTTCTCCGATAGTGACAGCATTCTTACCGCGATTGAAACTCGGTCGTCGTCACCGGTACGAATTCCCCGCGGCGAGAATTTCACTGCAACCAACTGCGACAATCTCTACCCCTGCGGTGAAGGTGCCGGCTATGCAGGCGGGATAATGTCCGCAGCCGTGGACGGAATCAAGACTGCAATCAAGATTATGGAGAAATATCGCCCCTGAGCTCGGCAAAATTTTCAAAAATACTTGTAATTCCGACAAAAGTCTGTTATAATGTATAAGGGTGATTTTGTGAATAATTTTAATAATCTGATTGATATGGACGACTACACCGTTCCACAGTGGAATGAGATTGTCGAACTCGGTGAAAAAATCAAGAACAATCCCGAGGAATATGCAGAACGCTGCAAGGGAAAGATTATGGCGACTCTTTTCTATGAGCCGTCTACGCGTACTCAAATGAGTTTCCAAGCCGCAATGATTAGGCTCGGTGGCAGTATAATAGGTTTTGATAATCCCAGCAACTCATCGGTAGCCAAGGGCGAAAACCTTAAAGATACGATTAAGATTGTCAGCACGTATTCCGATATTCTTGTAATGCGTCATAGCCAAGAGGGCTCGGCTAAGGCGGCGGCACTGTGTGCAGATTGCCACGTAATTAACGCGGGCGATGGCGGACACCTCCACCCTACCCAAACGCTTACAGACCTGCTTACTCTCAAGTGCGAAATCGGCAGGCTGGACAACCTTACTGTAGGACTTTGCGGAGATTTAAAGAACGGAAGAACAGTTCATTCTCTTGTAAAGGCACTGTCCTGCTATCCTAACAACAAATTTATATTGATTTCAACACCTGACCTCGCTCTCCCCTCGTACATTAAAGATGTTATCAAGGCACACGGGAGCAGCTTCACCGAAGTAAGAACGATTGACGAAGCAATCAAGAACTTGGATATGCTCTATATGACGCGTATCCAGCGTGAACGCTTCTCCGATGACGCCGAATACGAAAAGCAGAAAGATGTTTACTGCCTTACAAAGGCAAAAATGCAGTATGCACGCAAAGATATGATTGTCATGCACCCGCTTCCTCGTGTAAACGAGATTGAGGTAGCCGTAGACGACGACCCGCGTGCGGCGTACTTCCGACAGGCAAACAACGGAATGTACGTTCGTATGGCACTTATTCTCTACACAATGACCAGAGAACCCAAGATAAAGCCTCTGCTCACCGGCGAAATTCACAACAACGTCTGCTGCACTAACCCCAAATGCGTTACTCAGACTGAAACGTATCTCCCCCACAGCTTTATCAACCGCGGCGATATTCTTACCTGCGAATACTGTGATGAAAGAATTCTTCTTTAATAACAAATGCTCCCTACAAACCGCAGGGAGCATTTCTTATAGCTCGAAAAGTGCCTTTTCGAAGTCCTAACATTCTATGACAGGTTCAGAAAATTCCAACATTGTCCATTACTTCCTGATACTCTTTAATACTAAAAATCATCGCTACAAAGTAGTACAGCACGGGATTCGACAGAAAAACAATAATCCACTCTGAAAACTTCGTACACTTCTTAAAATACAAAGCCCCGAATACCAGCGATACAAGCAACAGGAACAAAATAATCCTATAGTCAAACTCCAAAAACTCTTCAGCCATAGCAATCACAAATATGGTGCTAATCAGAATAAGTAATCTCGGGAGAAAATATTGTCCCGTTTCAATGCCAATCGTAATGGTGAGAATTGCACACAGTATACCGCCGATTCCGACCGCTGCAAAGTAAACAAAATCCTTGGGTTCAATAGCAAATCCCATAAATATATTCCCGATTAAGTACTCATAAATTGCCCAGACACTAGTCATTACGGGGAAAACCAGCGAATTAAATGTCTGACGTCTTGTTAGTTTTCTCATACGATTTCCCAAATAAACGTTACGCTATCCCGTGACTCTATATCATCGGGAGTAAACTCAGGAACAGCGGCCTCTCGCAGCATATTGGGAGCAGCAGCCACCGCATAGTTACTGCGGGAAATAACGTCAATTTCTGCCCAATTGTAGTCGATAGAGATAAGCTCACCAAGTGACTTGCCCGATGCTTTTACCAGAACCTCCGCTTTCTGACGTGCATTCTCTGTCGCAGAAATAAGCAATTCACCCGCCACCTTTTCGGGCTCCTTAACAGTAAACGTAATAGAAAACTCCGCATCAGCACCGCTGTTGGCAATTGCAGTAAGTGCTTCGGACAATCTCTGAGGAGTAAAATCAAATGCCAGCTTCAATTGATAGTCTACAACGTAGCCTGCAAATACGCTGGTGTACTCATTGCCCTTGCGAACATTCTTGTACACAGTTCTTGCAGAGAAATTCAGCGTCTTGAGGTCATCAGCGTCAAAACCAACAGAAGAAAGTGCTCTCTTAAGCAGTTCAATCTTCTCATTTGCCTTATTCACTGCCGTTACGTAGTCCATATCCTCGCCTTTAAGCGAAAGCGAGATCACAACATAGTCGGGTTTAGTCTTAACCGAGCCGACACCTTTTACCGTTATTGTCTTAGCCATAATTTTCCCCTTTCAAATCAACTGATTAAAGTAAAGGCAAGAGCGAACACTCTTGCCTTTAACATCATAATTAGCCAAGTACCGAGAGAAGAACGCCTGCAGCAACTGCAGAACCAATAACACCTGCAACGTTCGGACCCATTGCGTGCATGAGCAGGAAGTTGGAGGGATTGGTCTGTGCTCCGACCTTCTGAGAAACTCTCGCAGCCATAGGAACAGCGGATACACCCGCAGAACCGATAAGCGGGTTGATCTTCTTTCCGGAAATGATATACATGAGCTTTCCGAGAAGCAGACCGCAAGCCGTACCAACGCAGAATGCCAGAAGTCCAAGTACGATAATGAAGATTGTCTTCCAACTGAGGAAGTTATCAGCAACCGCAGTAGCACCAACGGTAATACCAAGGAAGATGGTGATAATATTCATCAGCTCGTTCTGAGCAGTCTTTACAAGTCTGTCACAGACACCGGATTCCTTCATCAGGTTACCGAACATCAAGATACCAACCAGAGGAGCAGCAGACGGAACAATCAGCGAAACGATAACAGTAACCGCAATCGGGAATACAACCTTCTCAATCTTGGATACTTCGCGGAGCTGACCCATCTTTACAGCACGCTCCTTCTCTGTTGTCAGCAGCTTCATAATCGGTGGCTGAATTACAGGAACAAGTGCCATGTATGAGTACGCTGCAACCGCAATCGAACCGAGCAGCTGCGGAGCAAGCCTAGAGGTGAGGTAGATAGCCGTAGGACCGTCCGCACCACCGATAATCGCGATAGAAGCAGCCTCTTTCAGAGTGAAGTCTGCAATACCGGTGAGGTTGAGTAAGCACGCACCAAGGAAAGTAAAGAAGATACCGCCCTGTGCAGCCGCACCAAGCAGGAAGCTCTTCGGGTTTGCAATCAGCGGGCCAAAGTCGGTCATCGAACCGATACCAAGGAAGATAATCGGAGGATAAATCTGGAGCTTTACGCCGAGATAAAGCATATCAAGCAGTCCGCCATCGTGGAGAACTCGTCCGTAGTCCAAAGAAGTTTCCTTCGTGAAATTAACCAGAATATTTCCCGCATTTTCCACATATTCGGGAGCGAAGTAGGGGTTAGTAGCAGGATTCCAAAGTTCGGGGTGATACATTTCGGTAAGCGGAAGGTTTGTCAGCAGCATACCGAATGCGATAGGAAGCATGAGCAGTGGCTCATACTGCTTTACAATAGCCAGATAGAACAAAACAAATGAGAGCAGAATCATTATGATGCTCTTGATGTCAAGTGCCGCAAGACCGGAAGTAAGCCACAGCGATGACAGTGTACTAGTAAATATCTCCATAACAATGTGCTCCTTTCTCAGAATTGACGCATATTAGCGTTGATACCCGCCATACTCCAAGCGGAACGGGTACGATCGCCCTTACGTCTTATGCTTCTGATTGTGTAAGAGGTACCGTCTTCTTCAGCATAAGCTGCAATAGCGGCACTGATTACAGCGATGATTTCTTCTTCATCGTCATCATCAGCAAGATCCTCAACTACAGGAGCGGGAGCAGGTGCAGCAGTCTGCTTTGCAGCAGCGGCAGCTTCCTCCTTCTTCTTTGCCTTGTTCTTGTCGACAGCTTTGAAAATCGCACCCAATCCATAGAAGAACAAAATCAGAATTGCAAGAATCAAGAATACGACAAGGATACCCGTTAGAGCAATAATTCCGACTGAACTCCAGTAGTCGGGGTCTGCCAACTGCTGTTGAGCAATAGACTTATCCGCAGTTCCTGCGTACCCTTGAAGTCTGTCGATTACATTCGCTCCGCCGCTTTCAGCAAGCATACTAAGCACAATGTTCATACAATGTCTCCTTTTTTACCCGAAAAAATATCGAGTTTACTTAATCCAATATACCTTTTTATTATACAATATTTTCTAAAATAATTCAATAAATTATTTAGAAATACGGAATAAATTGTGATACAAATTTTGAGGCTCTTTTTTGTCTATTTTGCACAATAGACAAATTTAGCAGAAACCACCGTCCACGCCAAGCACTTGACCCGTGATAAATCCATTCTCAGCAACAGCACGAACAGCCTGTGCAACCTCCGAGGGATGTCCCAAACGCCCGAGAGGTGTAGCCTCGCACAGTTCCGAAAGTTCGCCCGCAGTAAGATGGTCGTTATTCATAGGGCTGTCGATTACTCCGGGAGCAATCGCATTTACCGTGATTCCCGAGGGTGCAAGTTCTTTGGCAAGTGCCTTGGTAAAGCCAATCACTCCTGCCTTAGCCGCGGAATAAGCAACCTCGCAGGACGCACCGTGTACGCCCCAAACCGAGGAGATATTGACAATAGCACCGCTCTTTCGCGAAACCATACTCTCCGCAACCGCTCTTGTTACCCTAAAGCACCCGTTCAAATCACAGTCGACTACTTTAAGCCAATCTTCCTCTGTATAGTCGAGAAACGGCTTAATCATCGCAATTCCCGCATTATTCACGAGAATGTCAATTCGTTTGAAACTGTCAAGTATGCTCTTTACGCCGCTTTTAACCGATGCAAAGTCCGATAAGTCCATTTTAACCGAGGTGCAGTGGAACTCTTTCTCAAGCTCCCCTGCCCTCTTTTCGTTGCTGTTATAGGTGAAAACAACGTCATCTGTTTTGGAAAATTCTTTAACCAATGCCGAGCCAATCGCACCGGTGCCGCCTGTTATCAGAACAACGCTCATCAGTTCACCGCCACTTTGATTTCGTCGTTCTCTGTTGTGATAGTAACTGTTGAGAGTGTCTTTTCGCTGTTTTCAATCAGCAGTTCAGCAAGTTTATCCTCAATATCTGTACGAATTACGTGACGAATATCACGACCTCCGAACTTTCCGCCGAATGCCTTCTTAGCAATAAGTGCATAGACATCGTCGGAGATAGTGAGCTTCAATTTCTTCTCCTCAAGCGGGGATTCAAGCTCCTTAAGATTCAGCTTCGCAATCTCAGCATAGTTTGCTTCGGTAAGCGGCTTGAATACCACTACCTCGTCCACACGTGCAAGGAACTCGGGACGCAGGAACTCACGCAGTCCCTTCATCGCACGTTCCTTTGTAACATCGCTCTCCGACTTGGAGAATCCTATGCCATTAATTCCCGTAGAAGAGCCGGCATTAGACGTCATTGCAATAACCGTATTTTCAAAGCTGACATTTCTTCCGTGTGCATCGGTTATCTTGCCCTCGTCCAGAATCTGGAGCAGGATATTCATTACATCGGGGGGTGCCGTTTCAATTTCGTCAAAAAGAATAACGGAATACGGCTTTCTGCGGACACGCTCTGTAAGCTGTCCCGCCTCGTCATAACCCACATAGCCGGGAGGCGAGCCGATAATCTTCGATACGCTGTGTTTCTCCATATACTCCGACATATCCAAACGGATAAGCGGGTCTACCGTATCAAACATCTCGTTTGCCAACACCTTGACAAGCTCG
>JBJESA010000095.1:0-14198 GCA_051882535.1 Oscillospiraceae bacterium | reverse complement strand
CCGATCTAAATGTGGTATAATACCGTTGGAGCTTCAACCTTTTCAATTGGTAGTTGTTGGGGTTGCTCTTTGCCGTCTGGCGTGGTGGTACACGTCAGGCGGCGTTTTTTATTCCTGCTCGTTGAATTTAGCCTGTTCGGCTGCCTTCTTCGCCCAGAAACGTCTGTCATACTCTTTGACACGTTCCTTGTTTGCTGCTCTCCACTTTCTCTTATACTCTCGCCGTGCTTCGATGATTGAACGCTCGTCATCGGAAAGCGTTTCAAGGTTGATTCTTGCTGCACCCATTTGTTCACCCCCTTTCTTGCCGTGTAAATAAATTCTTTCTTTTTCTCTTGACAAGAAAGCATTTCTTTGATATAATGTTATTGTACCATACAAGGAGAGAAAAGTCAATGATTATTTTCTGTATCTTGTAAAAGTAAAGAAACGTTTTACAAAGAGGGACAAAATTATGAAAAAAACAAAAAACACATACCAAGATGGGAGAAACAACTCTATATTTTCTCAAAAACTTAGGGGTCTCTTCGCCAATAGTGGAAAAACACACGGCAATCTCGCAGACTACATTAAGCAATACACAGGAGATAGTGTTACTCGTCAAGCAATAGGTCAATGGTGCAACGGAAACACAAGCCCAAGCCTTAAAATTGTTCCGATAATCGCCAATTTCTTTGATGTGTCTACCGATTATTTGTTAGGGTGTACGGAAATAAAGACGGCAAATGCTGATTTGAAAGCCACTTGCGAATATACAAGGCTTTCAGAAAAGGCTGTCCAAATCTTGCACGACTTGCCTGCGATTGATGGAGATGTGAGACTTACTATTATCTATCTATTAGAGCAATACGCCGAAAAGTTGTCCGATTATATAGATTGTGGAGGTAGTGACTTTAACAAGATTGATTGTATCTTAAACGCTCTTTCTAAGTATCTTAGAATTACGCCAAACGATAGCCTAGACGCACTTTTGCTAACCGAAAGCGGAAAACTTATAAATCTAATGGCAACAAATCCTGAGGAAATTGCTATCAAAATAGGGTATAAAGATATAATTAACTCTCAATATATTGACACAAAGGAAATCATCAACAGGATACTTGTTGATAAGTTAGAATTTGCACTCAATCAGGCTAAGGAAGAATATGCAAACATTGTGAAATACTATCCAAGCGCTACCCTTGATGGAGAGGTAACATTATCAGATGATAGTATAGCAAAAATTCAGAAGCAATCCAGAGAAATGAGAAATAAGATAATGGACGAAAATCCTTTTTTGAAAGGAGCTGATAACAATGGCAGCAATAACCCCACGAAAGAATAAGAACGGCGAAATCACAAGCTACACAATCAGAGTATATCGCGGTTATGACAGCAGCGGGAACAGGCTAAAGCCCTTTACAACCTCCTACAAGCCCGAAAAGGGAATGACGGCAAAGCAGATTGAAAAGGAGCTTCGGCGGTTCGCCGATGAATTTAAGGACAAGTGCCTCCGCTTCGGAGAAGCCAATTCAAGTATGCGGCTTTCGGATTTTATTCCGCAATACCTTGAAACCACCAAAAACACACTTGCTCCGACAACACACGAATACTATACTCGAATTATCAGAGATTTGATTGTTCCGGCTCTCGGTCATTTCAAGCTAAAGGATATCAAGCCCTCACACGTCCAGCAATTCATTCAGCAGCTTTCCGAAACACCAAAGGAGAAGCGGAACGGACAAGCAGCCGACAACGGAGAAACGCTCTCTCCCTCGTCCATACGGCGATATCTAACGGTGTTACAATCCATTTTCAAGCAGGCATTAAAGCTCGGGCTTATTTCGGAAAGCCCTGCAAAGGTCGAGCGGCTAACACTCCCTAAAGCCCAAGCCCCTAAAATCGAGATATTCACCAAGCAGGAAGCCGCTCAAATGCTGGAGGCTCTGGAGAGCGAGGACTTGCAATTCCAAACGCTTATTCAGCTTGCAATCTTCACCGGAGCAAGACGGGGCGAGCTTGTCGCACTCAAATTCTCCGATGTAGATTTTGAGCAGCACAAAATCACGATTGAGCGAGCGGCTTATAAAATCAAGGGCAAACCGCTAGCCACCAAACCGCCCAAAGACTACGAAACACTAACAGTTACTATAAACGAGAGCTGTGTTGAACTCTTGAAAATGCTGAAAGCGGAAAAGATTGAGCAAGCCCAACGGATAGGCTCTCAATGGGTCGGCGGGAATTGGGTATTTACTCAATGGAACGGCGAAATGATGAACCCAATGACACCCACTAAGCAGTTCAGCAAGTTTCTGGAAAGGCACGGGCTGAAACACCGCAAATTTCACAGCCTACGGCACACATCGGCAACGCTTCTCCTATATGCGGGAGTTAATATCAAGCAAGTACAGGGACGACTCGGACACGGTGACATTGAAACCACAAACAAATATCTGCACCTGATTGAAGAAGCGGACGTTGAAGCTGTGAACAAGCTCGATATTATGCTTCTTCCAAAAGCGGAACAGAACAAAAAGAAGCAAGAGAATATTTCATAATTAGCACATTACAAGAACAGAAAAAGCCGCTCAACTGGTAAAAATTGAGCGGCTTTCATTGTGTATTGTTCAGTCTTGTTTAATACCGTTTTTCGGCAATGGCGTACAAATAGCGTACAAAAATAGTTTTGACAGAAAACAAAGCCGTCTGTGAAACTCTCACAAACGGCTTTGCTATGCAATATATTTTGGAGCTGTTAATCAGATTCGAACTGATGACCTCATCCTTACCAAGGATGTGCTCTACCAACTGAGCTATAACAGCAATTTCAACAACAGTGATATTATATCACAAATTGAACGGCTTGTCAACACTTTTTTGAAAAAAATTTTTAAAAAGGCGGTTTTCGTCAAAATATACAACCTTACCACTTGCAAATCAGAATTGTTTCAAAGGTGATTTGTGCAGGTTTACCGAATTTATAATGAATGAAGGATTTGAGGGTATCTATTGGCAGTTTTCTCGTGATTGGAGTAAAAAAGCACTTGAATTTTTTATCGAAATATGTTACAATGAAAAGAAGGGTTTTGAGCAGGATAACTGCTTCATCATAAATTTTTAAGCCCAAAAAGGAGATTGTTATGCCAAAGTTAGCGGATATCAACAAAATTCTTATCATCGGTTCGGGACCTATCATTATCGGTCAGGCGTGCGAGTTCGACTATTCGGGTACACAGGCGTGCAAGGCTTTGAAGAGCCTTGGCTACGAGATTGTACTCGTAAACTCTAACCCTGCCACCATTATGACAGATCCCGATATTGCGGACATCACTTATATCGAACCGCTTAATCTCGACAGACTCACACAGATTATCGAGAAGGAGCGTCCCGATGCGGTACTCCCCAACCTCGGCGGTCAGTCGGGTCTTAACCTCTGCTCCGAGCTGGACGAGGCGGGTGTTCTCAAGAAGTACAACGTAAAGGTTATCGGTGTACAGATTGACGCTATCAAGCGTGGTGAGGACAGAATTGAGTTCAAGCACACCATGGAAAATCTCGGTATTGAGATGGCTCGCAGTGCAGTTGCTTACTCCGTTGACGAGGCTGTAAAAATCGCTGAACAGCTGAAATACCCCGTTGTTCTTCGTCCCGCTTATACAATGGGCGGTGCAGGCGGCGGTCTGGTTTACAACGTGGACGAGCTGAAAGTTGTTTGTGCACGCGGTCTTCAGGCAAGTCTTGTAGGTCAGGTACTCGTTGAGGAATGCATCAGCGGCTGGGAAGAACTCGAGCTTGAAGTCGTTCGCGATTCTAAAAACAACAAGATTACCGTTTGCTTTATCGAGAATATCGACCCCGTAGGAGTACATACAGGCGACTCTTTCTGCTCTGCTCCTATGCTCACTATTCCCGAAGACGTTCAGAAGGATTTGCAGGAGCAGTCCTACAAGATTGTTGAGGCTATTCAGGTTATCGGCGGCTGCAACTGCCAGTTCGCACGCGACCCCGAAACGGGACGTGTTGTAGTTATCGAAATCAACCCGCGTACTTCTCGTTCTTCCGCACTTGCTTCCAAGGCAACCGGATTCCCGATTGCACTTGTTTCCGCTATGCTCGCTTGCGGTCTTACTCTTGATGAGATTCCCTGCGGAAAGTATGGCACTCTCGACAAGTACAAGCCCGATGGCGACTATGTTGTAATCAAGTTCGCGAGATGGGCGTTTGAGAAGTTCAAAGGCTCCGAGGACAAGCTCGGCACACAGATGAAGGCTGTCGGTGAGGTAATGAGTATCGGCAAGTCCTACAAGGAGGCATTCCAGAAGGCTATCCGCTCCCTCGAAACAGGAAGATATGGTCTGGGATTTGCAAAGGACTACAACAACCTCACCAAGGACGAGCTTCTGCTGAAGCTGCACACTATCTCCAGCGACAGACAGTTCATTATATATGAGGCACTCCGCAAGGGTGCGGATATTGAGGAAATCTACAAGCTCACTAAAATCAAGCGTTGGTTCCTTGAGCAGATGAAGGAACTCGTTGATGAGGAGAACGCACTTATCGCAATGAAGGGTGCCGTTCCCGAGGAGAAGGTTCTCCGTCAGGCAAAGGTTGACGGATTCTCGGACCGTTACCTCAGCCAGCTGCTTGCTGTTACCGAGGAAGAAATCCGCAACGCAAGAATGAAGTTCAATATCCGCGAGGTTTGGGAAGGCGTACACGTAAGCGGTACCGAAAACTCCGCATACTACTACTCCACCTATGCTCCTATTGAGGACAAAACACCCGTTTCCGATAAGCCGAAAATTATGATTCTCGGCGGCGGTCCTAACAGAATCGGTCAGGGTATCGAATTCGACTACTGCTGCGTTCACGCTGCATTGGCGTTGAAGAAACTCGGCTTTGAGTCGATCATCGTAAACTGCAACCCCGAAACCGTTTCTACCGACTACGACACTTCCGATAAACTCTACTTCGAGCCACTTACTCTTGAAGATGTTCTCTCCATTCACGAAAAGGAAAAGCCGGTTGGTGTTATCGCACAATTCGGCGGTCAGACACCGCTTAATCTCGCAGGCGACCTCAAGAAGTACGGCGTAAACATTCTCGGAACTACTCCCGAAACCATCGACCTCGCAGAGGACCGCGACCACTTCCGTGCAATGATGGAAAAGCTCAATATTCCCATGCCCGAATCGGGAATGGCAGTAAACGTTGACGAGGCTCTCGAGATTGCAAATCGCATCGGCTACCCCGTAATGGTACGTCCTTCCTATGTTCTCGGCGGACGCGGAATGGAAATCGTCCACGATGACGAAATGATGAGAGTGTATATGGCGGCTGCCGTTGGCGTTACTCCCGACAGACCGATTCTTATCGACAGATTCCTCAACCACGCTACAGAGTGCGAGGCTGACGCTATTTCCGATGGAACGCATTGCTTTGTTCCCGCTGTTATGGAGCATATCGAGCTTGCAGGCGTTCACTCGGGCGACTCGGCTTGTATTCTCCCCTCGAAGAATCTCACTCCTAAGCAGATTGACACCATCAAGGACTACACTCGCCGCATTGCGGTTGAGATGGGCGTATGCGGTCTTATGAATATGCAATACGCTATCGAGGGCGACACCGTATATGTTCTGGAGGCTAACCCCAGAGCGTCGAGAACCGTACCGCTTGTTTCCAAGGTTTGCGACATCAACATGGTAAAGATTGCTACAGATATAATCACCTCGAAGATTACCGGCAGACCTTCTCCCGTTCCGGAACTTCGTGACCGCACAATCAACCACTACGGCGTTAAGGAAGCGGTATTCCCGTTCAATATGTTCCCCGAGGTTGACCCTGTGCTTGGTCCCGAGATGCGTTCAACGGGTGAGGTTCTGGGTATTTCTCCCTCGTTTGGTGAGGCGTATTACAAGGCTCAGGAGGCTACACAGACACGTCTTCCCTCCTCGGGTACGGTTCTGCTCTCCGTATGCGACCGTGATAAGGGCGAGCTGGTTGAAACGGCAAGAGCATTCCACGAGCTGGGCTTCTCAATTCTGGCAACCGGCGGCTCTTACAAGATGATTAGCGACGCAGGAATCCCTGCGGAATGCATTTTCAAGCTCTACGAGGGCAGACCTAACATCGCAGACAAGATTGCAAACGGCGAAATTCAGCTTATCATCAACACCCCCGCAGGCAAGTCCAGCGTACACGATGACAGCTATATCCGCAAGGCTGCAATCAAGCACCGTGTCCCCTACATCACCACAATGGCTGCCGCAAAGGCAAGTGCAGAGGGTATCCGTGCTATCAAGGAGAACACACACTTCGGTGTAAAGTCCCTCCAGGCACATCACGGAGATATCAAGTAAGATTATCACGAAATATAACGAAATCCCAAGCCGAAAGGCTTGGGATTTTTATTTTGTACAGGTACAACTTGTCGAAAAAGTTTTTAAACAGTCTGTCGAAAAACCTTTGGGGTTCTGGGGGCTTGCCCCCAGAACGGGGGAGTGGGCAAAACGACGGACAAAGTCCGTCATTTAAGCGTTAGCACCCCCACGGAATAAGAGAAATAGCCCCCTCCCCCTTCGGGGGAGGGGGTTGGGGGTGGGGGTGCCTCTCGCAGAAAAATGACTTTATCGACAGCCTGTAATGCCCCCAAACTACTGTTTGGGGGCATATTCTTGTTGCTTTAGGATTGCATTAGTCTATCTTGCTGTATTTGCTCCATCCGTCGCTGATGTAAGGTTCACCATTGTTCGGATAGTAGTAGAAGTTGCCCTTATCAGCCGACTTTACGTAGATGTTCGTGATAGAAGCACCGTTGCGTGCAAAGTTGAATCCATTAACGTTCTTTAAATCATCAGCAGTGAGGGTTATAGAACTATCGCTCTTAACCCATGTGCCAATCATTGCTTCAACATAGTCCTTGGGAATGGAAGTTGTCTTGGTAAGGCTGGGATAAGTACCGACTGCATTTCCGTCAATGACGCCGTCCATATAAGTCCATCTTTCGTAGATGCCGCTTTTAAAGTCATCTACTGCGAAGTAGGAGTAGTAATACTTATTGGTAGCTATTGCACCAATCAAATTGCTGCCCTCGTAGTAGAAGCAAACGTGCTTTGCACCGACTTCTCCGACTTTTTCGGTCAGATATGCATTTGCGTCTGCAGAACTACCGGTAATTCTTCCACCGCCGTTGGTATAATATTTCCACTGTCCATCTGTGATGGTGAAGTCGATATAAGAAGTTTTACCCTCTGTAAATGTAAAGCCGGTGTATTCAGACATTGCCTTAGCGGCTTTCTGTGCGTCTGCACTGTATGCCTTGACATCAGCTGCGAGCTTCTCATCAGCGGTCTTGGTATTTCCGCCCTCGCCGTTTGCAAGTCTGGGGTATGCACCCACTACGAAAGAGCCTACATAATTTACATCTTCATCGGTTCCCCACTTATACTGTCTGTCAAGGAAGCTGTATGCATCGGGAAGATTGTCGGGAATATTGCTGCTGTCATCGGTCATTACGACATTTACGCCGCAAACAGGGCCTCTGCCGTTCCACAAAACTATCTCAACATAAGCCTTCTTGTACTGATAGTCGCTAAGATATCCAAGAAGGTCATTTTCAATGCTGCTCATACCCGCATTGTCGAGAATACTGATTCTGCCGTCCTTATCATAGTAGAGCTTAATCTTAACTGCATCAGATGATTTTAACGGATAGCTTACATAACGTGCGGAGGAATAAACGCGGTTAGCAATCTGAACAGCCTGCGATGCTGAATTCTGATTATAATCAGAATAATTCTGTACCAACTCACGCTCACGGAGAGCACGCTTTGCAGCTAACTGAATATCATCGGCAAGTGTGCCTTCTCCATTGCTCGACGGTACGCTGTTGAAGAACTCGCTCTCCTTGGCCTGATTGGAGAAATACTCAATTGCCTTTGTGAGGAATTCATTTACCTTTTCCTTATCAGCTTCGCCAAGTGCGTCATAAGCACCCGAAATCTTCATTGTTTCGGCGTTAATCTTCTCGGGAATACCCTCGGAAAGTGCAAGTTTGAAGTTTACAGTATCGCTGCCCGACTTCATTCCAACCGTGTAGTTGAGCTTATCATCTTCATCGGTGAGCTTAAGTGTGATTTTGTCGAAAGGCATATCCTCTGCGTCAAAAAGTTCACCGGAGAACTTGATGGTGTAGTCGCCAAGCATAACCTTCTGACCGAACATCTTCTTTTCTTTCACATTCTCGTAATCAATGGTGAATTTTCCGCTGCGGCTGCCGCTGGTAATCTTACCTGTATATTTACCGGTGGTCTTATTCTCCTTCTCCTGAGAGAATTCGATTATTTTCTTTCCATCTGCTTCTACGGAGAATGCAATACCGTCTTTGGTATTCAGATAAGCGATTTCAGACTTCTGCTTTGAGCTGCCGCTCTTTTCCTCAAACTCAACACGCATACCTGCGATAGTATTGTTGGAATTTACGAAGTTCTCAATAGTGATGGAAACGCCGTCAGCGTCTTCGATGTCGCTGATCATTTCATCGATTTGCTTTTGCATTGCGTCAACATCGCCAAACGACTCGGCATACTCGCTGTCAAAGAACTCCTCGGATACATCGGCGAGCATATCGGCAAACTCGTCGTCCTCGAATGTTACGCTGCTCATCTTACCCTTGAACTCAACATCTCCGATAGAAAAAGTGGTGCGTTCGTAGACAATCTCAGCGTCATCAAGGCTGTCCTTGTATGCTTTCAGAACGTTTTCAAGCATCTCCTTTGCAGCCTTGTCATCGGTCTGAACATTGAGGTCTTCCATCTCGATAACCGCATTCTCGTCTGCGAACATCAAGCACTCATCAGAAACACCGGGAAGAGAAATATAGTAAGCCTCGGTTTCTGCATCATAAAGAGCGTTGACCTTGATTATCTCATTGCCCTGCTCTTTGCCCGAAGCGGTTGCCGCAATTCCTGTTTCGGAAAACTGAATTCCGCCGCTGAGCTTGAGTCCTCTGATTGCTTCGAGGATTTCCTTTGCCTTTTCGGTATCGCAGCCAAGTTCGCTTGCGAAATCATCGAGATTATCACCGGAAAGGTCTGCACTGAGGCTTACCTCAATCTCGGCACCCGCTGCGGGGATAGACGACTTGAGCGAAGTCAGCGAGGAAACAAGAGAACTTACAGAGTCCCCGGAATTTGTATTAACATTTGTGGCAGACATACCGGCAGAGAGTGCGGGAGTATTAATCACCTGCTCAATCTGTTTTCCCATCACAGCAGTTGCATACTTCTTATTTCCCATAAATGTATGGGCGAAATCTGCCTTTGCAAAGGTGCATCCGGCAACGACAACACCCGCTGCAACTACACCAACCGCTGCAGCACCTGCTGCAATAAGCGTCTTGGTGGAGAACTTCTTGCTCTCGGGCTTTACAACATTTGCCTGAAGAACATCTGTCATTTCAGGAAGAGTTGCTGTTGCGGTTGCCGCAATACCTTGTACGGCATTATCTGCTGCAGGAGCTTCAGAAGCGGCTTCCTGTGCGGGAAGTGTACCGGTCACAACATTTCCGGTAGGAACTTCGGTGGTACCCTGTGCGGGGAGAGTGCCGGTTACTACGTTTCCGGCGGGAATGGTCGAAGATACAGGCTCTGTAGAAGATACAGGAGCTATAGGCTCAACAGGAGCAGCGATTTCCTCTGCGGGAGTGTTCTCCACGGGAGCAACATTCTGCTCAATCTTCTCACCGCAGCCCGAGCAAAACTTTGCGGTATCAGCTAATTCCTTGCCACATTTAGGACAAAACATTTATATTACCTCCAAATTTTTTCGAGCGGCGACGAAACAACTCGGCACCGCTCGGAATTGTTACTTAATCGGCATCAACGCCGGTTTTCTTAAAGCTCTTACCATTTGTGCTGGTATAAAGCTCGCCATCGGATACGACATAGATTACATCGTTTCTGATTACCAGTGACGAAATCTCGTCGAGAGAGGTCTTTTTCTTCTCGCCGCCCTTTACGCTGTAGTAAAGGTCGCCGTCATAATCACTGAATACGCAGACGCCGCCATCTGTTACGACATATCTCTTGACATCAGAAGCAATCTTTCCGTCCTTGCCTGCAAAGCGGAGAGTTCTATCGTCATCACAATAGAAAATTGCACTGAGGGAATCGTTTGCTCTGACTGAAATTGCGTCCTTGGCAATCTTCTTTGCATTCTTTGCGTTAGAGATAGTGCCTTTCATAACATCGCCGTCGTCAATATATACAAACGACTTGTTGTTCTCGGAAAGAATCATGCTTCCAACATCGGAAAGGAGCTTTTCATCGTCGTATTCCTTGCCCTTACGGAAATATTTGTACAGATTTCCGTTCTCCTTGCCGTAGAACTTTTTGAAGTCATTGATATACGGAACGCTGCCCTGGTAGCTGAAATCGTAGAAGGGAGTGATAACGCCTCTGGTAATGCGAACTCCGTCTTCTTTATCCATCGAGGTATCGAAGCAGTATGTAGCACCGTCGCTTACATAAAGGAGCTTGGTGTGGTCAAGGGAGATTCCCGACAATCTGGAGATGGAATCAATCTTTTCCTCACCGCTCTTTTTAAGGTTTTGAATGAAGCACAGGTTGCCGCTTTCATCTGCACCGTAAATCATCTTACCGCCATTGCTTACAGAGAAAGGAATAATATCAGAATCAAGGTCAATAGCCTTGCTTCCACCCTTCCAGACGTAAGTCTGAATATCATCATCGTCCTTGTCGGAGAATGCGATAACCTTACCGTTGGGAGAAATAACGGGGTAACAGTATTTGTCATTCTCGAGGTCGGCAATCTTCTTGGGCTTTCCGCCTGTGTAAAGATATACGCAGTCATCGCTTACATAGGCAACAGTCTTACCGTTCGCGGAAATGCTTGCATTGCTGGTATCGAAATCATCTGTTATAAGGGTAGCCTTACCACTCTTGAAAAGATACAAATCAGTACCATCTTCCACAACAGCAACGGTTCCATCAAGAGAGGTTGCAAGAACAGAAGATGAAGCGGACAAATCAACGCCCTTTACAATAGAGCCGTTGTAAAAATAAACAGCGTCGCCGCCGTCTTCGGCACAGTAATATGAACCTTTCACCTTGTGTGCGGAACCTGCTGCCGCAGCACAACCGGCAATGATTACAATCAAGAGGATAACGGCGATCAAAGCCGCACAACAGATAAGGAAAGTCTTGTTTTTGAGAAGCTCCTTAAAATTGCCGCTTTTAACCGCTGCAACCGCTCCCTGAGTATCGCTCTGAACAGCCGCCGCCACATCTTGAATTCCATCTCTTACCTGATCGGCAACGTTGTTTGCCGAGGCTGTGTTCTCCTGAGAATCGGATGCGGAATTGTTTTTGCCGAGATTAACCGCAGAAACGCTCTGCACGTTATTCGATGTATCGGGTGTTGCATTGCCTGCCGCATCGGGTGTTGTTACATCTGCTGCTTCAGCTTCCACGGTGGTATCAGCGATGACAGATGCAGCGGAGCCAACCTCCTGTGCAACATTCTCTGCTGCTTCGGCGGTCTGGACTGCTTCAGCAGATTCTGTCTGTGCTTCAGCCTCTGTATTAACTGCGTCCGCGAGCCTCTTGCCGCAAACACCGCAAAATGCAGCTCCTTCGCGAATTGGTTGATTACAAAAGGGACAATTCATTGCGAAAAACCTCCTAAAATTTGATTGACACGCAAGAAACTTACGCATACTACACATTATTTATATTTTACCAAATTAAAACACTTTTCGCAAGGTATATTTTTGACTAAATAATCAAATCCATTGTCTGATGTTTTGTTGAATATAGACAACAAAAAATCGCCTTGACACTTGACAAAAGCAGATTATAATGATATAATTCATATATGAAGAGAAATTTGTCAAAGAAAGGATAATTTCAATAATGAAGATAAAATGTGTTAAAGGTACTCGCGATTTCCTCCCCGCGGAGGCAGAACTACGCGAAAAAATTCAGCAGACAATATTTGAAATCTACCGCCAAAACGGTTTTTCGAGAATTATGACACCCGCTGTCGAGGACATTGAAAACCTCGATAAGAGCGACGGCGGCGACAACCTCAATCTCATCTTCAAGATTCTCAAACGCGGCGACAAACTCCGCAAAGCACTTGACAACAACGACGAAGCGGGGCTGTGCGATATGGGGCTTCGCTACGATTTGACGCTCCCGCTCACCCGCTACTTTGCGTCAAATCGTCAGGAACTGCCCACACCTTTCAAGGCTATTCAGATGGACAAGGTGTATCGTGCGGAAAATCCCCAAAAGGGCAGACTGCGTGAATTTATGCAGTGCGACATTGACGTAATCGGCGACTCGGAACCCGAATGCGAAATCGAACTCATCTCCATTACCGCAAAGGCACTGATGGCACTTGAAATCGGTGAATTTACCGTTCGCATCAACGATAAGGCGGTGCTTCTCGCACTTCTCGAAAAGCTCGGTTTCCCGAAAGACGACCTCGCAACTGTATGCGTAAGTTTCGACAAGCTCGACAAAATCGGTGCGGAGGGCGTTGCTGAAGAACTTCTTGAAAAGGGCTTTGCCAAAACCGCTGTTGATGGTCTGTCCGACCTGCTTGCAAAACTTCCCGTAAGTCTGGATACGGTCAGCGGAATTGTAGGCGGTGATACTACCGCCCGTCTTGCAAAAATCATTGCACAGAGCGAGAAAATCGCAAACGGAAAGTACAAAATCGAATTTGACGCCTCGCTGGTACGCGGACAGGGTTACTATACGGGAACTGTATTTGAGGTTCGCTCGGAGAAGTTCGGAAGTTCCGTTGCAGGCGGCGGACGATATGACAAGCTAATCGGAAAGTTTATCGGCGAGGATATTCCCGCGTGTGGTTTCTCAATCGGATTTGAGCGTATTTTCAGTATCCTTGCAGACGAGAAACGCAAGGCTTCTTCCCGCGAGAAGATTGCCGTATTTTACGATGAGGACTATATGGCAGCTTACGAAAAGGCGGAAGAACTCCGCGAAACATACGATGTTTCTATCTACAAAAAGCCCAAGAAGCTCGGTGCATTCCTGAACAAGCTTCAGAACTTCGGATTCTCGGGGTTTGCTTACGCTGATGGTGAGATAAAGATGTTTGAAAGGCAGTGAGATTATGTTGAAGGTTCTGCTTGCAGGTAACAATATTTCCGAGGGTATGGAGGTTGGTCTTTCGCGTTTGGGTATGACGACGGTGAAGTTCTCGGAGAACGAGAGCTTCCCCGACTTGGAGCTTTTCTCTGCTGTCTACTTCTCGGGTAAATTCCCCACTCAATCGGAAAAGGCTGAAAGCGTTGCAAAGGAGCTTTGCAGACGCTGTGCAGACCTCTCCGTGCCGATGGTGTTTGACCCTTGTCTGAATGATATTTCTTCCGACAAGTACAACGTCATCAACGAAACGGCAGCTTTGGGCGTGATTTTTGTACCAAGCTCTGAGGAGGGCAAAATTCTCTGCGGGAAGGACGACCCGGCGGATATCGCAAAGCACTTTCTGGAAATCGGTGCTTCAAAAGTCGTAGTTAAACTCGACAAGAAAGGTGCCTACTACAAGAGTGCAAAAGAGTCCGGGTATGCCCCCACATTCCGTGCAGACGTGGTTGTGGACACAAGCGGGGCGGGCAACGCATTCTCATCGGGACTGATAAGCGGAATTACAGAGGAAATTCCACTCTCGGAAGCGGTAGTCCGTGCAAATGCGTGCGGCTGTATCGCTATCCAGACAGAGGGAGAACTCGACTGCCTTCCCACAATGGAGAAGCTCCGCGACTATATGCTCAATCACAGATTTGTAGTGGACGAGTGCAAATTCTATTGAGCAGATGACTGCAAACGAAAGATTTCTTGAAGCGGTGAAAACCGCTTCACTGCACAATGGCACAGGACTGCACGGTTCGGTAGGAACGCAGAACGAACGGCTTATTCACTCTGCTCTGAAAAACTACTATGCACCTTTTTCCGATGAACAGGAAATCAAAATCGGCAATTTTTTCGCAGACGCAGTATGCGAGGACGGTATATTTGAAATACAGACAAGCGGGCTTTATCGATTGAGCGAAAAGCTCGCTGTCTTTCTTGAATGTTCAAGAGTAACGGTGGTACACCCCGTTATACGTCGTTCTCGGGTGGTGTACATAAATTCCGAAAGCGGGGAGATTACAAAGGAAACTCCTG
>JBJESA010000094.1:0-3347 GCA_051882535.1 Oscillospiraceae bacterium | reverse complement strand
CGAGGAAACGGCTTGTTGGCTAGGCTTTGTGCCTGCCAACAAGCCGTTGACGAAGCAGATGGGGCTTTATCGACAGTCTGACGCGGTTGGATTGAATCCCAACCGCGTCTATTTATTTGCAGTATTCAGCCAGTTTCTGCTTGAGATATTCGTATCTGAGCCGCTTTTCCTCTTTTGCGAAATGCACCTCTCGGAACTGCTGCGGGTTATTCTCATAATCGAGAACTTCGTCGCCGAACTGCTCGCTTGTCAAGTCGAATTTACAATCGCCAACGACATTGTAGCAGTGGAAATTCCGTCCGCCCTCACGCGGGATTCCGTACACTTCCCCGCCGAATATATCCTGCACGAGAAATGCCGTGATAGAGCATTGTCCGAGCGTTTTATTGTCGGGCGTCCACTTGTCACGCATTCGCGGAGCACAGGTGTCCGCAGACCAGATTTCGGAGAGTGCCGTATACAACTCTCTCGGAGAATTGATATTCGGATAAGCCGAATTTATCGGCTTTACATAGGCGTTTTCCGCACCGTAAAACTTAAACTCCATTCATTCCACCTCTCAGATAATCAGCGATACACGGAATCAATTCCAAAATACTCCTCCAGACACAAGCCGCTGTCGGTGACTTTCTTTGCAAGGTCTTTGCCAACGTAGCGGATATGCCACGGCTCGTATGCGTAACCCGTAAGATACTCCTTACCCTTGGGATAGCGGATAATAAAGCCGTATTCCCAACAATGTGCCGCAAGCCACTTGCCCTCTGCGGTGTCGGCGAAGCTTTCCTCCAGTGAATTCACGTCTATCGCCATTCCCAATTGATGCTCGGAAAATCCGGGACGTGCCGATATTCTGTCCGCTTCTTTTTGTCCGTATGTATTGCACCAGCCGAGATATGTGTTTTGCTGCTTCGTATAAGAGCGATATCCCGAAACCAAAAAGATTTTGATTCCATCTGATGCCGCACCATCAACAAGCTTCTTGAAAGCGGCATCGGTTTCAGCGGTCAGTCCTCCGGGTGCATAGTCGGACGGGAGCGGATAGGTTTTATTGACAACAGGCGTATTGTTGACCATTGGAACAAAGTCCACATCTTCCGCACTGTTTATTACATGGACAAGTATTTTTCCGCTGATGTTGTGAGCGGTGTCTGTCGCTGTGAGCGTCACGGTGCCTCTCTTCAGGGCTGTGAACCAGCCCTTTTCGGTAATTGTTCCGCTGTCGCCTGCACACGTCCACTTGACATTCAGGCTGTCCTCGTCATAGCCCGGGGCTTCATAACTGAACGAATAGCCCTCTCCGACATATACCATATTTGCACCGAGAACAGTAAGCCCATTCGATACCAACGGAGGTTCCGAGTTGGAAGATTCACCGGACGACTGGGCGGGCGTGCTCGAAGAAGTCGGCTCACCGGGGGTACTGTCCGAGGAAGTCGGCTCTGTAGATGTATTGTCCGGAGTGGTATTGTCGGAAGAAGTTCCGATATCGGAAGTGCTGCTTTGCGAATTGTCGGACGAATCCGAGGGAAGATTTGATGTAACCAAGGACCCCGCACTATCCGACGAATTTGTATCATCTTTGTTCAGCATTACCGCCAAAACAATCACACAAATTCCCAAAATCAGAACTGCCATTATGACATAGATAAGCACAACCGCACGAGGTGTACGTTGCTGTGGACGACGCTGCGGAGAGTTCTGAGCTCGCCGCTGGACGGGCTGCTGCGGACGCTGAGGGTGCTGTTGGGTGTTATATGATTGAGAGCGTTGTTGAGGTCGCTTGGGCTGCTGATTTCTTGGATTGCGTGGTGCGTTGTTGTCGCTCATTTTAAATTCCTCCTTGTAAATTTTCTGTCACATTATTGAGATGTAGAACGAAACTTGTATTATCCCGATACCATTATATCATAATGCCGCGTTATTTTCAAGTACCATTTGCGGCGGAAATATTATGTTTTTGTGGCAACGCACTCCTTATCTGTCATTCCCAATATTCCGAATCAGAAAAATTCTGCTGTTCTGCGAGTTTCAGAACTTTATCGCCCATATCGTCAATCGCTTCCTCAAAGCCCGACAATGCCGCAAATGATGAGAATTGTGCCGCACGTTCAAGCGGCGTCATTTCCGTTAAGGTGGGCGGCGGGGGGATTTTTAAAATATCGTCATATTTTCCCATAGTTTATGCACGGTGACCGCCAATCTGCCGGTTGCGGGACATAGCAGTTGCTCCTTCCAATAGATTCATTCCGCGGATAATGGCGTTTTTGCCATACTTGTCCTTGATAACAAGAATTGCTTTCTGAATACGTTCCTCTCGTTCGGGGAGAATCTCTTTATCCTCCGAAAATAAGTCCAACTGCGGGTTTTCACCGATGTTGCAGGCGACTATGTTGACACGGCGAACGAGAAGTTCGGGGTTTACACATTCTTCAAAGAGTTTTACGGCGGTATTAATCAGCACAGAAGACGCAGACGTTCTCACAAGAAAATTTTCCGAAGCGTGGGCATGCTTGGGGATTTTTCGCCCGTAGTGGTCAATCGAGCACTGCTCGCTGAACTCGCCGCAGCTGCTGTCATAGCCGATAACCAGCACCATCTGATTGGTGCTCATATCCTTTGCAGATAAATCCAGTGACAGCTGTTCCGCCATTTCTTTGACGATAATACGGGCAGAGTTGTAATCATAAGGACAAGACAGCACCTGCCCGATACTGTGGCTTGACGACAACGGCCGATACGCCTTGATATGTGCGATAGTGCAAGGCTCACAGCCCCACGCGTGGTTTATCAGAAGTTCAGCGTTCACCCCGAACAGCTTATACAAAAGCTCCTGATTATACAAAGAACACCGTGCCACATCGCCCATACTGAACATACCGTACTGTGCCAGCCGCCTTGCATATCCCGCACCGATTCTCCAGAAATCGGTGATTGGGCGATGTTCCCACATGGTTTCGCGGTAGGACTGCTCGGTCAGGTGGGCAATTCGCACGCCGTTGCGGTCGGGCTTTTTCTTCTTAGCTACGATATCCATTGCGACTTTTGCAAGGTAAAGATTGGTGGCTATGCCTGCGGTTGCGGTGATTTGCGTTTCTGCGAAAATGTCGCCCAAAATAGCACGGGTGAGTTCCTCGGCGGTTTTACGGTAGGTACGCAGATACGCCGTGGCGTCAATAAACACCTCGTCAATGGAATACACATGGATATCCTCTGCCGAAATATACCTCAGATATATCTCATAAATCCGCGAACTGTAGTCGATATATAGTGCCATTCGCGGCGTTGCTGTGATATAGTCGATTTCGAGATTGGGGTCGGCGGTGAGTTCGTCCAGATAACAGGATTTT
>JBJESA010000093.1:0-3351 GCA_051882535.1 Oscillospiraceae bacterium | reverse complement strand
AAAGGTTTCTTATATCAAAGGTCTTTGCGAAGGCATGAATAAGGAGGACAAAATCATCAGTGCTATTCTTGATGTGCTGACTGATATTGCTGATAACCTCCGGGAAGTTGACGAGGAACTTGATGATGTAGCGTCTGTTATGACCGACCTTGAGGAGGCAGTTGCCGACATCGAGGACGATCTTTATGGCGATGATGAGGACGATGACGAGGACTACGACGAATATGACGACCTCGACGACATCGACGATATGTATGAGACCGTCTGCCCGAACTGCGGCAACTCTATCCGCTTCGACTACGAGCAGGCAAACAAGGGCGGTATGGATTGCCCGAACTGCGGAAAGCGTCTTGTTTTTGAGCTTGACGACGAGGACGACAGCGAGGAGTTATAATTCGCCTGAAATATCAAAATTATTAGTTCGGAGCAGGGAGTTTTTATACCGGTGTCACGCCGAATGCAAATTATCCAAGGATTTTGTTGACCGAAAACCCACAGTGCCTGCATTGTGGATTGTGGTTGACGGTGCAAATCGGGATAGTTGGATGTTTTGCGTGATGTTGGGATTATCTCCGCTCCGAATTTTTTGTTAGGAGAAAACTATGAGTTGGAGAGAAAATCTCATTAAGATAGACGCCTATGTTGCAGGCGAACAGCCGAACAAGACGGATTTTATCAAGCTGAATGCGAACGAAAACCCTTATCCTCCCTCCCCCGAGGTGGTTAAGGCGATACGCGAGTTTGACGGTGCGAATCTCAAAAAGTATCCGAACGCGAATTCTGTGGAATTTGTACGTGCTCTCGCCGAGTATCACGGACTGAAGCCCGAGAATGTGTTTGCGGGAAACGGCACGGACGATGTGCTGTCGCTGTGTTTCCGTGCGTTTTTCAATTCGGACAAGCCGATTCTGTTCCCGAATATCACCTATTCGTTTAATACGGTGTGGTGCGATATTTTGAATATTCCATTTAAGCAGATTGCGGTTGACGGGGATTTCAACATAAATGCGGCTGACTATGCCGTTGAAAATGGTGGCATTGTTCTTGCAAACCCGAATGCACCGACATCTATCGGACGCGGAAGGGATTTTATTCGTGAGATTCTTGAAAAGAATCCGAACAGCGTTGTAATCGTGGACGAAGCGTATGTGGACTTCGCCAAGGAAGATATTACGGCGATTCCGCTGCTTGCCGAATACGAGAATCTTGTAATCACGCGTACTTACTCCAAGAGTCGCTCTATGGCGGGAATGCGTCTGGGATACGCAATGGGTAGTCCGGACGCGATTGCGGCGGTGTACGCGGCAAAGGACAGCGTGAACAGCTACCCCGTGGACAGCGTTGCACAGGCGGCGGGAATCGCTTCTATAAAGGACGAGAAGTACTTCCGTGAAACATTAGCTAAGGTAATCGCCACCCGCGACCGTGTGACGGAGAAGCTGCGTTCGATGGGATTTGTAGTCCCCGACAGCTCTACGAACTTCCTTTTTGCAACTCACAAAACCCGCAAGGCTAAGGATATCTTTGAGTTCCTCAAGACTAAGGATATCTATGTTCGCTGGTTTAACAAGCCGCTGATTGACAATCATCTGCGTATCACAATCGGAAGCGACAGTGATATGGACGCGATGATTGCGGCACTCGAAGAATTTTTGAAGTAATGGAGGAAGAATGCTATGAAGATTGAAACACAATGCCTGCACGAAGGCTACACTCCCAAGAACGGCGAACCCCGCGTTATGCCGATTGTTCAGAGCACGACTTATGTGTACGACTCTACAGACGATGTTGCCGCGGTATTTGACGACCCCACAAAGAGCCTTATCTACTCGCGTTTTGAAAATCCCACGACTGACTGTGTGGAGAAGAAAATTGCAGCACTTGAGGGCGGTGTGGCTGCGATGTGTACATCAAGCGGACAGGCTGCTTCGCTGCTTTCCATTCTGAATATCTGTGAAGCGGGCGACAGCTTTATCGCGTCTGCGTCCATTTACGGCGGCACAATCAACCTTTTCGCAATCACTCTCAAGAGAATGGGTATTGAGTGCATTTTCGTTGACCACGATTGCACCGAGGAGGAGCTTTCCGCTGCGTTCAAGCCGAATACCAAGGCTGTTTTCGGAGAAACGCTCGCTAATCCCGCACTTACTGTGCTGGATATCGAGATGTGGGCAAAGGTGGCTCACGCTCACGGAGTTCCGCTGATTATCGACAACACGTTCGCGACACCTATTCTTTGCAGACCGATTGAGTGGGGTGCGGATATCGTAATTCACTCCACCTCCAAGTATATGGACGGACACGCTGTTCAGGTAGGTGGCGTTATCGTTGACAGCGGCAAGTTCGACTGGACAAACGGCAACTTCCCCTGCATGACTGAGCCGGACGAGAGCTATCACGGCATTGTTTACACCGAGAAGTACGCTTTCGCACCGTATATCGTAAAGGCGAGAATGCAGCTTATGAGAGATTTCGGCTGCTATCCCGCGGCGAATTCTTCGTTCCTGCTGAATCTCGGTCTGGAAACGCTCGCCGTTCGTATGAAGCAGTACTGCGAGAACGCACTCAGGGTTGCCCAGTACATCAAGAGCACCGGCAAGGCTGAATTCGTAACCTACCCCGCACTTGAGGGCAGCAAGGGGCACGAGCTTGCGAAGAAGTACCTCCCCAACGGCACAAGCGGCGTTATTTCGTTCTCCATCAAGGGCGGAAGAAGCACTGCTGTGAAGTTTATGGACAGTCTGAAGCTTGCCTCCAATGAGGTACACGTTGCGGATATAAGAACCTGCGTTCTGCACCCCGCAAGCGCTACTCACAGACAGCTTACAGACGAGCAGCTGGTGGCTGCGGGCATTGACGGCGGTCTTATCAGGCTGTCGGTAGGTCTGGAGAATGTGGACGATATCATCGCGGATCTGGAGCAGGGCTTCAAAGCTATCTGACAGGCAATGAACATCTATGGAATAATAGACGCCATCAGGAAAAATCCGAGTATGTATATCGGGGAGAAAAGCATAAGCCATCTCCACAGTTTCCTGATGGGGTTTTCCGCGTGTGAGAGGTACAACCATCTCGCAGACGAAACGCGGCTGTTACCGCTCGATTTCTGGTATATGAACGAGTATGTCGCTCATCGTTACAATGACGATTACAGTGCCTATGCGGGCTGGGCTTATATCATTCTGCAGCACTGTGACGGAGATGAAGAGAAAGCGTTGGACAAGTTCTTCGACTTGTACGACGACTTTAAGGCGGTTGAGGTAACCGCTTGCCGAAAGGCGGTTCTCACTGATGAGAACAGGGCGTACCACGAGGACTACGGTGCATACAAGGTGGACGAAAACGGTATTC
>JBJESA010000092.1:0-3351 GCA_051882535.1 Oscillospiraceae bacterium | reverse complement strand
TCCCCCAAAAACAATACGCATATATGCCCCATAACCCCTTTATTCAGGCTAAATATCGGAAAAAAGCCCTCAATTTTTCAACACTATCAACGTTCAAAACTGTGGAAAAATGCGTTGAAAACGTTGAAAATAAACGCTTCGTGGAATACTTTTCAACAAATTCCGAGTATAATTCCCCAAAATCTAGGTTTTACCACATATACGACTGTTGAAAACCAAGTTAAAAGCGTGAAAAACTGTGGAAAACCGTGGGGAAAACGTTGAAAACTTGTGTTCCGTTCTCCCTGCGGACAACTATATATTGTGGCACCCAAAATTCTGTTCTCAACTACCAAAATATGGGAACAAATTCTCCGAAAATCGCCCTCAGAATTTAGCGTTTTACTTGACAAAATACCTCGTGTGTGGTATAATACCAGAGTAAAACTAAAACGCGGTTTTCGCGTTGTAAATAAGGAGAACTTGCTAATGAAATGGTATGAAAACGCGGTATTCTATCACATCTACCCCATCGGATACTTTGGGTGCGAGCGTAAAAACGACAGGACAAGCGAGCCTACACACAAAATCCTCAAGCTGATTGACGATATTCCTCATATAAAGGAACTCGGCTGTAATGCAATCTACTTCGGGCCTGTGTTCGAGAGCGTTGCCCACGGCTACGACACCATCGACTACAAGACCATCGACCGCCGACTTGGCACTAACGAGGACTTCAAGAAAGTGTGCGACGCTCTTCACGAGAACGGCATCAAGGTAATCATAGACGGCGTATTCAACCACGTCGGACGTGACTTCACCGAATTTATGGACGTTCGCCAGCACAAGCTGTCCAGCCCCAAAAAGGACTGGTTCCACGTTCGCGAGGGCAACTCCAACTACAATGACGGCTTCTACTACGAGGGTTGGGAGGGTCACTACGAGTTGGTTAAGCTCAACCTCTACAATCCCGAGGTAAAGCAGTATCTCAAGGACTGCATCACCGGCTGGAAGGAAGAATTCGGCATTGACGGTCTGCGTCTTGACGTTGCGTACTGCCTCGACCAGAATTTCCTCAAGGAACTTCGCGGTCACTGCAAGTGGCTCTCCGAGGACTTCTTCCTGCTGGGCGAAACCCTCCACGGCGACTACAACCAGTGGTGCAACCCCGAAATGCTGGATTCCGTTACCAACTACGAGTGCTACAAGGGACTGTTCTCCAGCTTCAACGATATGAATATGTTCGAGATTGCCCACTCCATCAACCGCCAGTTCGGCAGCGAGAATTGGTGCATCTATCGTGGCAAGCACCTTTATACATTTGTTGATAACCACGATGTAACCCGTGTTGCTACAATACTTAAAGTAAAAGAGCATCTCCCGCTTATCTATACGCTGATGTTTATGATGCCCGGTATCCCCTCTGTTTACTACGGAAGTGAATTCGCGGTTGAGGGCGACAAACGCGGCGGCAACGATGACGTTCTCCGCCCCGAGTTTGACGCGGAGAAGATGAAAAAGGAAGGTCACCGCGACCTTACCGCCCATATCCGTGCGTTGTGCGATATCGTCAAGGAACACCCCGCTGTTTCCATGGGCGACTACAAGCAGATTCAGCTTACTAACAGACAGTACGCATTCAGCCGTTCGGCTGACGGCGAAACTATTATTACCGTTATCAATGCAGACGGTGCGCCGTTCACTTTCAACCTTAATATGAGCGGCAAGTTTGAAGATCTCCTCACCGGAGAGCAAAAGGAACTCGCAGGACTTACTATGCCTGCATTCTCCTCGGCAGTTTTCAAGATTTAACAGACTGAGTATATTCAATAGAATTAAAGGGGAGCAATTATGGAATCAACGGTTGAAATGTGGCTTTGGCTGCTGCTTGTGATGCAGCCTCACAATCCAAGGACGCAAAAAATCCTCAGTGCGAGCGGGTATGATATCAGAAGAGCCTGCATTCAGGTAAGGAACGGCTTTTTCCCGTTTCTCACCGACAAGGAAAAAAAGCGTGCACAGGACGTGCGAATGAAAGAAATTCGCGACTTGCAGCGTCTTTGCTGTGAGAACGACATCTATATTGTCCCGATTGACAGCCCCGATTATCCCGAAAAACTGCGTCTTATCGACAATCCCCCCATCGTATTGTTTGCACGGGGAAATTTACGCTGCCTGAAAAATCGCCTTGTCGTGTCCGCAGTGGGAACTCGCAAACCCTCAGACTATGGTATAAGCGTATCCCAATACCTCGCCGAGGGACTGGCGAGCGAGGGTGCGGCTGTGGTGAGCGGTCTGGCGGTTGGTCTGGATACGGCGGCTCACCGTGGTGCTCTCAATGTAAAGGGTGTGACGGTGGGAGTGCTGGCTTGCGGCTGTTTGTACAATTATCCCGTAGAGAGCAAGGAGCTTAAGGAGGAAATAGTCCGCAGCGGCGGTGCGATAATCAGCGAATTGATGCCCCAATCGGATTGCCCGCGTGGTTATTTCCCCATGCGTAACAGGCTGATTGCGGGTATCGCAGACGCCACCCTTGTGCTGGAAGCTCCATCGAAAAGCGGTACTTTGCTCACCGCAAATCACGCATTCGAAATGAAACGTCGGGTGTTTGTGGTTTCCCCGCACAGTATTTCCGACCCGCAATATGCGGGGCTGATAGATTTGTACAGAAGCGGTGCGACGCTGGTGTTCGGTGCCGAGGATATTCTCAATGCGTTTATGCTTACTCGGACGGATAAGGACGTATCGACAAAATTGAGTACGCATTCCTACAATATTCCTTTCTTGACGAACGATGCTGACAAGCAGACTATGGAATCTTCCGCACGCGTACCCGCAGCCACCGCAGCACCCGCTGCCGCCTATTCAGCCGCAGCTTCGGCAGTCCCCGCTGCAACGCCCGCTCCGGTGTCGGAAACCATACCCGCGGCTCCGTTAAATTCGGAGAGTTCCGCAGCGTCCAAAGCAAAGAGGTCGACCTCAAAAACCGCCTCTTCCGCTTCAAAAACGGCAGCCAAGTCCGCAACTTCCAAGCTGAAGAAGCAGTTCAAGCCGTTCCCAAGAGAAATGCCGGGAAAGGATTTTGTCATTCTGAGGGATCTGACGGAAAAGGATTTGACGATGGAGGATATTGCGGTACGCTACCCTCATCTGAGTTTTCCGGATATAGCGGAATCTTTTACTAACCTCGAAATCGGGGGCTATATCGCAAAGAACCCGAATGGGACATACTCAAGAATATAGTAACCGACACCCCCAAAAAATTTTGGGGGTGTCACTCTGTTGAAAAACCATTGGGGGTCTGGGGGCTTGCCCCCAGAACGGGGAGTGCAGAGGGGTTTGTTTAAACCCATCTGCTGGGGGTTTGGGGGC
>JBJESA010000091.1:0-3395 GCA_051882535.1 Oscillospiraceae bacterium | reverse complement strand
TTACAGAAATACTTGACCAAATGAATAGGAGAGAAGAAAAATGAAATTACTGCCCTTTTACATTGACGACATAATCAAAACCGCACTGTCCGAGGACATCAACTACATAGACAGCACCGCTGATTTGCTTATCCCCGAAGACAGCGTATCAAGTGCATACTTCGTTGCAAAGGCAGATGGTGTTGTTGCCGGTCTTGACGTTGCGGTAAGAGTGTTCACCATGCTCGACCCCGATATAGAAATCAAACTGAATATGACTGATGGTGCAAAAGTGGCAAAGGGCGACATTATCGCCACTATGAAAGGCAAAACCTGTGCAATGCTCAAGGCAGAACGCACTTCGCTGAATATCCTCCAGCATATGAGCGGAATTGCTACCTACACCAACCAATGCGTTGAGGCGGTCAAGGGTACCAAGGCTTCGATTACCGATACCCGTAAGACGCTGCCGGGATTGAGAGCACTCCAGAAGTACGCCGTAACTGTTGGCGGCGGGCGTAATCACCGCTTCAACCTCACCGATGCGGCAATGCTCAAGGACAACCACATTGACGCATACGGCGGAATCACCCCCGCAGTCGCCGAACTCCGCAAAAAGGCGGGACATATGCTTCAGATTGAGGTGGAAACCCGAAATCTCGATGAAGTACGAGAAGCGGTTGCCTGTGGAGTAAACGTAATTATGCTGGACAATATGACTCCCGAAATGATGAAGGAAGCCTGCGAAATCGTCGGCGGTCGTGCAAAGACCGAAGCCAGCGGAAACGTCACTCTCGAAAATATCCGTTTGGTTGCGGAAACGGGCGTTGACATCATCAGCCTTGGTGCACTCACCCACAGCGTCAAGGCATTCGATATATCGATGAAATGGGACAAGTAAGGAGGACAACATGGCTGAAGAAATCGAATTCAGATACGATACACAACTACTGATTGACGGCGAAAATCTTGACGAGGACGAAATTGACGAGTATATCCGCTCTCACTTCAAGGGCGATTCCCTGCTGGTAATCGCTGATGAGGACGACAACGGAAAATACACAGCAAAGCTTCATTTCCATACAAACGAGCCGTGGAAGATACTGGAGTACTGCCGCACTCTCGGAGAAATCTACGATATCGTTGTTGAGGATATGGTAAGACAGTCCCGCGGTGAAAAGGGATAAATACTATCTATAGTATGTTTTACCATTTAATGCCTCTACCCGCTGTGTCAAGGTGTACAAAAACACTGCTATAGGTTTGTATAAAACGACAATTGACTTGTACAATATCTTGTGGTATAATTGAAATACACACAAAATATAGGAGTGAGGTACAATATGGCAGAAGTAAATGTTATTGGCGGAAAACTTTCCGATGAGGAGATTAAGTATTATATCGATAATGCACACAGGAAGTATCCCGAAAGACGTTTGAGATCCATTGATCTCGAAGTTGACGGCGATTTCGTAAATGCGAAATACCACTTCTCCGATGTCCCTTTCCAGCGTATCCGCAGAATCACCGGCTACCTCGTCGGTACGCTCGATAGATTCAACAACGCAAAGCGTGCAGAGGAAAAAGCAAGAGTTAAGCACGAAATGCAGTAAGCGAATTTAATCCAAACATAAAGTCCCCCGAACTCAGTTCGGGGGACTGCAGCTTGTCGAAAAAGTGTACAAACAGACTGGCGAGAAAGGTACAGATGCTAGGAAGCGGCACCACGGCTAGGCTTTGTGCCTACCGTGGTGCCGCTGACGACGCAGATGTGCCTTTATTGCCAGTCTGAAGTCCCCCGAACTAAGTTCGGGGGACTGCTATTTTTGTATTTATACCGCGACAATGACATTCTTACCGCTTCTTTTGCCGACATAAAGGCGTTTGTCAACCTCTGAGATAAGGTTATCAATTCCCAGATTTGCGGGCGGACGCTCCGTGCTGTGACAAGCCTCGTCCTCGCCGCTTTTATCGAGTACCTCATCACAGCAAACAAATCCGAACGTCATACTCACCTTTACGTGCTTATTATCCTGCGTTATATCCAAAGCATAAATCAAGTCCTTGATTTCACCCACACGCTTGAGGCAATCCTCTCGGCTTCCACGCATTATAATAAGCATTTCCTCGCCGCCCCATCGACAAGCCATCTCGTCGGATTTTGTCTTGTCGAGAATAATTCCCGAAACGGATTTCAACACTATATCGCCGCACTCGTGACCGTAAGTATCATTTATCTTCTTGAAATCGTCCAAATCACCAAGAATAATGCAGTAATTGTCGCCGCTTTTCTCCAATCCCTCAAAAAACTGCCAGAGGCTGTGACGATTGGAAAGTCCCGTCAGTGCGTCGTGCGTTGCAATGTAGTCCAATTGCTTGTTCGATTCATTAACTGCTTTCAGGAGTTTAGTAAGCTCCATATAGAAAGCCAGTGTGAATATCATCAGCATAAGCGTGGTAAACGATATGTTTATAGAACGCAACAGTATTATATCAAACTGAGAAAGCTGATGCATACCTGTCAGCACATAAATCGAACCAACATGGTCTACAAACACCAAAGTCAAAGTACCCGTTACAATTGTGGTAATTGCCATAAACAAGGACGTTCTTACAAGAGTACGCCTGTCACAGTACCCGAAAAGCAGGTAGCCGAATACCGGCATTCCCATCAGCGGATATAAGTAAAACGACACCTCAATTCCCTGAATAACGGTACACATTGTTCCGTGAAACAGCACCTCGAAAAAGAATGCAAGAATCCACGCATGTGCGTGCTTGCCCACACCCTTTCGCGTCACAATACCCCCTGTAACATAAACCAGGACACTGACGATATTTATCGTCATCATCATATACAGTCGCAAACAAGCAAACGTTATCAAAAAACAAAGGTGCATAAGCCCCGCCGCGAAAAATATCCAATGAAATTTTACGCTGGGCTGTACCTTGACCTCCGAATAAGTACTAGTCATAAAACTCTCCATTGTCGGAATAATTCCAGATCAAACTCAAATACTAGAATCGAAATAATAAAACCTATCCAACTACAAGGTTTTTCAGATTATTCTACAATTATACCACAAATGAGTTGAATTGTCAAGAGTAAAAACTGCCTCAAAATACATTTCACATTCATTTAAAATACGCTTAACCGGTATGTATAATCCAAATAAAATGGTTCCGGTTTTCCCTTGACTTTTGAATTATTTTGTGATATAATAAAGACACAGCAAATGCGGTTATACCGCAGGAGCTCAAATTTTAAAAAATGAATTATGGAGGTTTTGAATTATGAAGTATGTATGCCCTGTATGTGGTTATGTTTACGTAGGTGAGTCCGCTCCCGAGAAGTGTCCTCAGTGCGGCGTTCCCGGCAGCAAGTTCCTGGTGCAGGAAGCCGGCGAGATGAGCTG
>JBJESA010000090.1:0-14428 GCA_051882535.1 Oscillospiraceae bacterium | reverse complement strand
AAGGCAATCACATCAATAAATAAGATAATTATGTTATTAAAAAAATTTCACACATTTTTCATAAAAAAACGCTTGCATTTTTAGAAAAATTTGATATAATATATCTGATGAACAAATTCCGAATTTCGACTAAACCAGAGAAATATAAATCGGAACTGAATTAATGAGCCTAGGAGATGAATTTATGAGAGCAAAAGGTAAGTACATAGTAAAAGCGACGGACTATAATCAGCTGATGGTAAAGAATGATGCCTCTATTGAGAGCGTAAATAAGGCAAGTTTTCTTTTTGCGTCGGCAGTTTACCGTGAAATGGACAAAATTGGAATTCGTCCATCATATCGCAATATAATGAAATCCTTGTGTGAGAATGAGAGTCTTACACAATTGGAGTTGGTAAAAATCACCAACCTCAAGGCTCCGACAATCAGCATTACACTGCGTAGCATGGAGCGTGACGGCATTGTTTCTCGTGTGAAGAATGATATCGACCGCCGCGAAACGCACGTTGCTATCACCGACAAGGGCAGAAAGATGTATCAGAAGATGCTCGCTTCTATCGAGAAAATTCAGAAGAAGATGACTTGCAACCTTACTGCTGAAGAAACCGAGCAGGTATCGGCTCTGATGAAAAAGATGTGCGACAATCTCGGTTCTGAGGCGGAGTAATTCTTTTGGTGTTTTTTTGTAAACTGAACAGAGAAAACGGACAAGCGGTTGCTTGTCCGTTTTTGTTATGCGATTTTCGCTTGATTAGTGATGCTCGGGGAGTTTTACTACGCTGACGGCTTCTGAAATTGTCTTTTCCAGAGCCTCTCTGCCGTACTTGTCAACCTCTGCCTTGTTCTTCTCACCGTGAGTCAAGCAGCCTGCACCACCGATACAGCCGCCGACGCAAGCCATACCCTCAATGAAGTTTACATCACTAAGATTCTTACTTCTCTTGAGGAGTGCAGCCTTGCACGCTTCAATACCGTCACAGCTAACAGCCTTAAGTTCGAAATCGTTGATGTTCTGCTCCTTGAGAGCCTGAACTACCGCGTCACACAGACCACCGCTGCGTGCAAAGATTCTTCCGAAGTAGCTTGCATTATCGAGAATATCTTCGTCAAGGTCGCGAATGTCGAAGTCCTTGCTGTCAAACAGTGCCTGAAGCTCCTCGAATGTGATTACGCAGTCAATGTATGGACGAACGCTTTCTTTCTGGAATTCCATCTTCTTCGCAGTGCACGGGCCGATGAATACTACCTTGGAATCGGGGTCGGTGGACTTGATGTACTGTCCGAGTGTAGCCATAGGCGACAAGTTGGTAGAGATATTATCCACCATATCGGGGAGGTTTTTGTGGATAAAATCAACGAAAGCAGGGCAACAGCTGGAGGTCATGTAATCACCCTTTTCTGCAAGCTCCTTACTCTCCATCATAGCTACCATATCTGCACCGAGAGCAGCTTCTACAACGGTATGGAAACCAAGCTTCTTGATACCGCTGATTACCTGACCTAACTTTGCATAAGAGAACTGTGAACCAATTGCCGGTGCTACAATAGCGTATACCTTATACTTGGTGTTATTCTCGCTACGCTGAATCATATCAATTGCGTTTACAATGAACGACTTGTCGCTGATAGCTCCGAACGGACACATATACACGCACGCACCGCAGGAAATGCACTTGTCGTTGTCAATCTTCGCAGCCTTGTTCTCGTTCATCGAGATAGCCTTTACTTTACAAGCACTCATACAAGGACGCTTGTAGTTCATTATTGCGGAATAGGGGCAGTTCTTTGCACACAAACCGCACTCAACGCATTTCGTCTTGTCGATATGTGCTTTCTGGTTGCTGTCGAATGTAATTGCACCCTTGCGGCAGGAGTCCTGGCAGCGATGTGCAAGACAGCCACGGCAAGCATCAGTAACCTCGTAGCCTCCCATCGGGCACTCGTCACAAGCGGTTTCGATTACTTCGATTACGTTGGGGTTGCTCTTGTCGCCGCCGATAGCAATCTGAACGCGGTCAGCGAGAATAGCACGCTCCTTGTATACGCAGCAACGCATTGTAGGCTCGTTGCCGGGGACAATAATTTTCGGAATATCAAGTACCTTGTCAAAGAGAGTGCCTGCCCATGCCTGGCGTGCTACTTCTCTAAGTACCTTATATTTCAGATATTGTACCTGAGTGTCAAATTTGTACAGTTTCTGTCCGTTCTGAACGGGTTCCATATAATTTCTCCTTTGCTTTGTTAAAAATAATTTACCTTTATATTCTTGCCCATTTTCTTCAGACTCTCAGACAGTTCGTTTACGAGCTGCATCTTGATGTTGAAGTTAATTGGCAGATTAGGGTTCTGGTGGGCAGGGTTGACTGCTTTTCCGACATAGAAGTTAATGTCAGTAGCTTCCTCGAACAACATTCGGGAAATCATAGCAGCACCGTCTTGTTTGTAGTTCCACTGCTTGTAGCTCTCGTTGTTGGCGAGATAGTCCTTGGCATACTCGTTTACACGGTTAATTGTGATAACGCCCTCGGTTACGAGGTCGATGCCCTCAATGGTGGCAGTGGGAGGGATTTCGGGGTCGAAGTAGTTGAGATTCGGCACAATCGGCTTGTTGAGATACTGTGCCACGATTGTTGAAGTCGTTCCTCCGCAGACGATACGCTTTCCTTCCTTTGAGAGGAACAGCGAAACCATCTTTTCGCAGTCATTGCGGTCAGAGGGAGGGCCTATCATTAGGTTAATCAGGCTTCTTGCACGGATACGCACGGTGAGTGCTGTGGTATCATCACCGGGATTTCCTCCGTACAGCTTTAAGCACTGGTCTGTAAGGACGGTGGAGAGCGTCTTTGCGGTAAAGCCGACATCGGTCAGCGTTTCCATAAACTCCGCAATTTCCTTGCGATCCCAGCCAAAGTTGAGGGACATTCCGACTCCTGCGTGAATGCAACCGTCGCTCATAGCGATGAAGGTGTCGTTCTCCTGTAGCGTAATAGACGCTTTATGGATTTTCTTTCCCTCGATATTCATATTCTCGAAAGGGATTTCGTAAATTTTGCCCTCGCGATACATGATTACATCGGGATTATCGTAACAGATGATTTCCGCTACTTCATTATGAATAAGTCGGATAATTGTAAATGTAGAATATGCCACCTCACGCACCTTGCATATCGGCAGGGTAGCGGCGATTGTTTTTACGCACTCCTCAAGGGAAATACCCTGCGAGGTCATGGTGGCGATAATTTTTGAAGTCAGCGTGGAGAGAATGGACGCTTTTACGCCGCTTCCCAATCCATCAGCCAGTACGAGTACCATTGAGTCATCATCGGCTTCGATGATTTCAATATGGTCACCGCAAAGCTGTTCGCCAACGTGGTTGAGGCTTTTCCAGCCGACATCTGCACAAAGATTATTCATCAGCAATCGACTCCTTAAGCTTCATAAGTGCAACCTTCGTTTCTGCGGCGGTTTCGCCGAGAAGGGAAGCGATTTCTTGTACAATTCTCATCTGGTTGTCAACAACCTTATCTGCAATTTCAGCAGTGGTTCTGTCAACATTCTCCTTGCGGACTTTCGCCTTTTCCTCATCTGTGACATCACGCATAATGCATATGATGATGTGGTATTCGGAATCAAAGATAACCGTCTGCTCGACATACTTGTCGTAGTCGGAGAGGTAAGTTCTCTTATCTCGGATTGGCTTGTTGGTGTTCATTGCTTCGATAAACACGCCGGGGTCAAGGATACGGATAACCTGTTCACCCATAACATCAGAAGCATGTGCAATATTCATCAGCTTCAGTGCAGCCTTGTTAATCTGCTGAATTTCGAGATTTTCATTAAGTGCGAAAATCGCGTTCGGGGAGTTGCTGATAATATTGTCGGAGAAGCTCTCTGCCTTGTCCTTAAGGTAGGGCAGGCACATAGAGATATCCGCTTTACCTCTGTAAATAGCGATAGCTTTCTCACGGCAAGTGTTGTATCCGCAGGAACCACAGTTAAGCTCCTGCTCGGGGCGAATTTTGCCCATTTTGCGGAGAATAGCGGAAATTTCCTCCTCGGAAGGAACAGAAGCCTTGGTGTCAATGACCGTCATATTTTTGTGGAGGTCTTGCTTATCGGGTTGGTCTACCACAAAATCCTCGCGTCCTGCGTATTTGTTTACAGACAAGGCAGCAGCAACAGGCGACTGTTTATATTTTTCCATAACGGGGCCGTTCGAACAACTTCCCGCACAGATTGACATCTCAATAAAGCAGCGGTGAAGTTTGCCTGCAAGGATTTCTTCGATTGCTTCACGGCAATGCTCGATACCATCGAAAGCGAGGTATGTATAATCGGGGTCGCGTTCCTTTAAGGTACGGATTATTCCACCGGTAGTAGGGAAGAGGCGTGCACGGCTTTGATTGTTGGAGTCGATACTTTTCTCGAGCGTAACATTCTCTTCGTTAAACCAATTTGTGAGTTCCTCAAAGGTGAGGACATCGTCCACATAGTCGGGATAATGGGTTGCTTCCTCCTTTTTGGAAACGCACGGTCCGATAAATACAACCTTGCAGCCCGGGTGACGCTTCTTCAAATCCTGACCGTGGGCCTGCATGGGGGACAAAACATCGGCGAGGTACTGAATTGCCTCGGGATAGTACTTCTGGATAAGAAGATTGATAGAGTTGCAACAAGAAGAAATAAGCACATCACGCTTGTCCTCAAGGACAAGACGCTCGTACTCTCTCTTTACAATAGTAGCTCCAATAGCAGTTTCTTCTGCGTCCTCAAAGCCGAGTTGCTTGAGTGCTTTTGCAATTGACTCGATACCCACTCCTTCGTAATTAGCAACAAAAGAGGGTGCAACAGAAGCATACACCTTACAGCCCGAGCTGATAAAGTACTTTACACGCTCAGTGCTGTCGGCAATTTCCTTTGCATTCTGAGGACAGACTACAAAACACTGACCGCAGAGAATACACTCGTCGCCAATAATGTTAGCCTGGTTTCCCGAGAATTTAATAGATTTTACGGGGCAGTGCCTTATGCACTTGTAGCAGTTTTTGCAGTTCGATTTTTTTAGCTTCAAAAAGTCCGCCATGTCAATGCTCCTTCAAATGAACAAAGTATCTGTAAATCCCGCTTTAGCCGTCTGCACACCAAACACACCGTAATCAACGATTACAGCGATAAAAAGGGTACGGACGGCCTGTCGGAAGTATTTTACTTTAAGTCTTAAACTTTAGCCAGAATTTCGGTCTTGAAGAAATCCTCTACTGTATCGGGCGATACAGAGAAAGTCTTGTTGTCGATAGTTACGCAGACACCGTTCTGGCAATTGTTCATGCAGAAGGTACCGCCAAGTTCTACCTTTTCCTGCAGGTTGTAAGCGGCGATGAGAGTTTGCAGTCCCTCAACAACTCCTCTCGAACCCTTAAGGTGGCAAGAGCTTCCAATACATACTGTAACCTTCATAAGTAAATCCTCCGTCTAATATTAATCGTATTCTACAACGTTTACCCAGTTGAGCAGGAATTCACGCTCGTTGGGGTTGCCCTTTACCGACTGAGAAGCAGCGACAATCGGGAGCCACTTCTGAATATACTGCTTTGCGGTGTTGCTCTTTTCGCAGTACATAGCAAGATATTTTTCAGCAGCGTCTTCATCGCCATTCAGGCAGAATACAAGGTAGGTTCTTGCTGCGTCTGCCGCTGCGTTGCCCTGTGTAGCGTGAGCCCAGTCGATAATATATGGGGTTCCATCATCTTTAACAATGATGTTAGCGGGACAAAAGTCGCCGTGGCAAACCTTTGTATGCTTTGGCATACTTTCCAGTCTGGTGTGAAGTTCATAGCGAACGGTAGCGTCAAGGTCAGCCTCGTTAATCTTACGGTTCATCTTATCCTTGAGCTTGTTGAGCATAGGGCAGGTGAGGCTTAAAACCTTAATCTGGAGATCAACGAGCATTTCAATGTACTCGTCCTTCTTATCGGGGTTCTCTTTCATAAGCTGGGAAAGAGTCTTTCCGGCAATAAACTCTGAAACGATAGCCCACTTTCCGTCCTCAACCGTTTTAACTTCAATTATTTTGGGAACATTGATTCCAATGTTCTCAACACGAGCCTGATTGAGTGCTTCGTTGAGGACATCATACTTTGCATAGTCCTTATCGAATACCTTGACAACGGTATCCCCTTCGCGGTAAATGGTCTTGCGAGTGCGAACGGCAATAATTTTGTCTGTCATAACAAATACCTCCAATTATTAAACAAGCTTGGTTGTTTTTCCATAGTATGCGTTAAGGTACATCTGTTTAATCTCGCTCATCAGCGGGTAGCGGGGATTAGCACCCGTGCACTGGTCGTCGAATGCCTGCTCAACCATTTCGTCAAGTCTGTCAAGGAAGTCCTTCTCGTCAATTCCGTAGTCCTTGATGGTCTTGCGGATACCAATCTTATCTTTCAGATCGTCAATCATTGTAATCATCGCTTCAACCTTCTCGGCATCGGTCTTGCCCTTGCAGCCGAGTTCAGCGGCAACTTCTGCATATTTTGCGAGAGTCTTGGGGTGGTCATACTGGGAGAACGAACCCATCTTCGGGGGCTTCTCGCAGGAGTTAAAGCGGATAACCTCGTCAATCAGCAGTGCATTTGCTACACCGTGAGGCAGGTGGTGGAACGCACCGAGCTTGTGTGCCATGGAGTGGCAGACGCCGAGGAACGCATTTGCAAACGCCATACCTGCCATTGTAGCAGCGTTTGCCATCTTCTCACGTGCAACAGGGTCGGGAGTTTCATTTCCATCTCTCGAAGGAGCACTGTCGTATGCTCTGGGGAGATATTCGAAAATCATCTTGAGGGACTGCTTAGCAAGTCCGTCAGTGTAATCGGTAGCCATCACAGAAGCGAGTGCTTCGAGGTCGTGAGTTACTGCGTCAATACCCGAAGCAGAAGTCAGACCCTTAGGACCGCTCATCATCATGTCGGGATCTACGATCGCCATCTTAGGCATAAGCTCGTAATCGGCAAGCGGATACTTGACGCCGGTTTCCTGGTCGGTGATTACTGCGAAAGGAGTAACCTCGGAACCTGTACCTGCGGAAGTGGGAACAGCGATGAAGTAAGCCTTCTCGCCCATCTTCGGGAATGTGTAGATACGCTTTCTGATATCCATGAAACGCATTGCCATATCCATGAAGTCAGCCTCGGGGTGCTCGTAGAGAACCCACATAATCTTAGCTGCGTCCATCGCGGAACCGCCGCCGACTGCGATAATGCAGTCAGGCTCGAATCTTCTCATAGATTCTGCACCAAGCTGTGCCGACTTGAGGGAGGGATCAGGCTCGACATCGGAGAATGTGGTGTAAGCGATACCCATTTCGGTGAGCTTGTCGGTGATGGGCTTAATGAATCCGCTCTTTGCAAGGAACTCGTCGGTTACAACGAAAACTCTCTTCTTACCAAGAACGTTTTTCAGTTCGCTAAGTGCTACAGGCAAGCAGCCTTTCTTGATGTATACCTTCTCAGGTGCTCTGAACCACAGCATATTCTCTCTCCTCTCAGCAAGAGTCTTGACATTAATCAGGTGCTTTACACCAACGTTTTCCGAAACGGAGTTGCCGCCCCAAGAGCCACAGCCCAAAGTAAGGGAGGGAGCGAGCTTGAAGTTGTACAAATCACCGATACCACCATGAGAGGAGGGTGTGTTAATCAGCATACGGCAGGTTTTCATTCTCTCGGAGAATGCGGCTATCTTCTCACGCTCGGTTACTGCGTTTATGTAGAGCGAAGAAGTGTGTCCGTATCCGCCGTCAGCAATGAGATGCTCTGCCTTGTCGAGAGCGTCATTGAAGGTCTTTGCCTTGTACATAGCAAGGACGGGGGAGAGCTTCTCGTGAGCAAACTCCTCTGAGATGTCAACGCTTTCAACTTCACCTATGATAATCTTTGTATCCTCGGGAACCTTTACGCCCGCGAGCTGTGCAATTTTGAATGCAGACTGTCCGACAATTTTAGCATTAAGTGCACCGTTGATGAGGATTGTCTTACGTACCTTTGCAATTTCCTTTTCGTTGAGGAAGTAGCAGTTACGAGCCTCAAATTCCTTCTTTACCTTATCGTAAATCTTTGACGAAACGATAACCGACTGCTCAGAAGCACAAATCATGCCGTTATCGAATGTCTTGGAATGAATAATCGAAGAAACAGCAAGAAGAATATCCGCAGTGTCGTCAATGATAGCGGGAGTATTACCTGCACCAACACCCAGAGCGGGCTTTCCGCTGGAGTATGCAGCCTTAACCATTCCGGGACCGCCGGTCGCCAGAATAATATCGGACTCCTTCATCAAAAGGTTAGTCAGTTCAAGGGAGGGAACGTCAATCCAGGAAATAATTCCCTCGGGAGCACCTGCCTTAACAGCAGCTTCATATACAACCTTAGCAGCCTCGATAGTAGAGTTCTTTGCTCTGGGGTGGGGGCTGATGATAATACCGTTTCTGGTCTTAAGGCAGATAAGCGTCTTGAAGATTGCGGTAGATGTGGGGTTGGTGGTGGGGATAACCGCACCTACAACACCGATAGGTTCAGCAACCTTTGTTACACCGTAGGCTTCATCACGCTCGATAACACCACAAGTTTTTGTGTCTTTGTATGCATTATAAATGTACTCGGAGGCATAATTGTTTTTGATTACCTTATCCTCTACAATTCCCATGCCGGTTTCTTCAACCGCCATTTTTGCAAGCGGGATTCTCTGCTTGTTAGCTGCGGTAGCTGCTGCGAGGAAAATCTTGTCAACCTGCTCTTGAGTGTACGTTGCAAATTTCTTCTGTGCTGCTCGTACAGTTGCAAGTGCGGCTTCGAACTTCTCGCTGCTGTCAACAATTTCGTGCTTCATAGTCATTCTCCTTTTGATGGTTTCTATTGTCCAAAGAGATGTGATTATCTCTTTGTTAATATTTTAACATATTCTATTCCCAATGTGTAATGTTTTTTGTTGATAGCACTATCAATTTAGGGAATAGGAAGAATTGTACTCGAAATCCAGTAATTAAAAGCATTGCCGTTTTGCTTCAATTACGTTTGTAATGAACTGTTTGTCCAAATCTGACATCTTGTAGTCCTTGCGGTGAATAAGAACGTCCTTGTAGACCTTTTTATTTTCAGGACACTCTATCATCACCAAATCATAGTTGTCAAGCAGCTGCTGCGGAATGGGAGATACCCACATAAAGGTATTGGGTACGCTTCCCAACAGTATAAACTGCGTAGCACGCTCGAAAACATAGATACGTTTGTCTACCTCAGCCGACAATTCAGCCTTCTTCACATCAATGAGGGGCAGGGAGGGAACATACGGGTCGCCGTGGGTAATCTCGATATAGTTCTTCAGGTCGTCAAGAGTGATTTCCTTTTTCTCGGCGAGGGGACTTGTGCGTTTCACCAAGAGAACGTAGGAGAACTCCGATACTGTTTCGAATACGAGATGTTTCTCGGTAAACATATCGGTGAAATATCGTTCGAATGACGACTGATAGCGAACTATTCCTAGATTGAAATCTCCACGCATTACATTATTTATTGTACGCATGGAATTTGTTTCTTTATAGAATATCTCGGCAGGTTCGGCGAGTGAGATATGCTTGGAAAATTCTGACATCGCAAGGGAGAAATAACTCGCTCTCGGCACACATACAGAGAATGTCTGTTTGCGTTGTTTGCCATTACGGTAAATCTCCTCAACCTCGTCTACTTGTGCGATAATACGGCGTGCACGGCGGAGAAATTCATCACCATCGGGTGTGGTAGTTATTCCCTTTGACGTACGCTTGAATATCGTAATACCAAGCGACTCCTCAAGTTCCTTGATGGCACGCGAAAGATTAGGCTGTCCCATATAGAGATTAGCCGCAGCCTTGCTTATTGATTGAGTTTGTGCCACCTCAACGGCATATTTTAAGTGAAGAATGTTCATTGACAAATCCTTTTAGTCACGTTCAAGGGCTGTGATACCGGAGCGTACCATTTTTATAATACCAAACGGCTTGAGCAAATCGAGGAAACTGTCAATCTTTGCGGGTTCTCCCGTAAGCTCCAGCATAATGGAATCTGCACTGACATCTACCGGCTTTGCACGGTAAAGATTGGCGATTTCAATAATTTTGTGTCTGTCCTCGGAGTTTCTGCCTGCACGAATAAGAATATGCTCTCGGCAAACAGCGTCCTCCAAAATCTGAACATCATATACATCATAGAGCTTCAAAAGCTGGTTTTTAATCTGCTGGAGAATCTTCAAGTCGCCCGGTACTACGATAGTAAGGCGAGAAACATTCGGTTCCTCAGTTTCAGCGGCATTAAGGCTCTTGATGTTGAAGCAGCGTCTGCTGAAAAGTCCTGAAACACGCAGCAGAACGCCGTTGTTATTAGCTACCTTTACGGATAAAACATATTCCTGCATTTTCACTGCCCCTTTCAGCTTAAATCAATCTCGGTAATCGGATTTACAATCGGCTTACCTGCGGGAATCATCGGGAGAACATTGATATCACGGTCGATACGCACCTCAATCATAACCGGAGCGGTTTTGGAAATCTCAAGTGCCTGCTTAAGAACAGGCTCAATCTCTTCGTTCTTCTCGATAACAAATGTCTTAATGCCGAAGCTCTCGCCGAGCTTTACATAGTCAATATGACGGTTGTCAGGCGTTGTATGGGAGAAGTGCTTATTGTAGAACAATCTCTGCCACTGACGAACCATTCCGAGAACATTGTTGTTGATTACAAGCTCGATAATCGGAATATTATGGGCAGAAGCGGTGATAAGCTCGTTGAGGTTCATTGCGAAACTTCCGTCGCCTGCGATATTCACAACAGTCTTGTCGGGACAGCCGACTTTTGCACCGATAGACGCACCAAGTCCGAAGCCCATAGTGCCAAGTCCGCCCGAGGAGATGAAGCTGCGAGTGTTTTTGAAGTGGTAGTACTGTGCAGCCCACATCTGGTTTTGTCCTACTTCAGTGGTGATGACAGCGTTACCGTCGGTAAGCTTGTCCAAGGCGGTGATTACTGCCTGTGGAGTAACAGGGAATGCCTCTGTTCCCGTCTGAACGGGTTCGCCGAAATCCTTGGCTATAATCTCATCTGTCCAAGCGTTCTTCTTTTGGGAGATTTTACCTGTGAGTTCCTTCAAAATCGCCTTTACATCACCCTTTACGGTAACGAAAGCTTCAACATTTTTGTTAAACTCAGCGGGGTCGATGTCGATATGGATAATCTTTGCGTCTTTGCCGAATACGGAGGGATCGCCGATTACACGGTCGGAGAAGCGAGTACCTATACCGATAAGCAGGTCGCAGGAGTTGAGAGCACCCGCAGCCTTGACAGTACCGTGCATTCCCAACATACCGATATAGCGACGGTCGGTCTGGTCATACGCACCCTGTCCCATAAGTGAGCAGGAAACGGGAGCGTCGCAAAGCTCGGCAAGAGTTTTCAGTTCATCTACCGCATCAGATGAGATAACGCCGCCGCCTACATAGATGTAGGGACGCTCGGATTTCTGGATAAGTTCAACTGCCTTGGCGATTTCGTCGGAGTTTACTGCGGGGACAGGCTCTTTTTCGGGAACCATGGGTGTAAACTCGGTTACAGCCGCAGTGATGTCCTTCGGGATATCTACAAGAACAGGCCCCTTTCTTCCGCTGCCTGCAATCTTGAACGCAAGGCGAAGGGTATTGGCAAGTTCGCTGACATCTTTAACAATGAAATTGTGCTTGGTGATAGGCATAGTAACGCCTGTAATATCCACTTCCTGGAAGCTGTCGAGTCCCAGAAGATTGCAGGATACATTTCCGGTAATCGCTACAAGCGGAACGGAGTCCATGTACGCAGTAGCAAGACCGGTCGTGAGGTTGGTAGCACCGGGGCCGGAAGTCGCCAGAACGACTCCGGTTTTTCCGGTAGCTCTCGCAAAACCGTCTGCTGCATGGCAAGCACCCTGCTCGTGCGAGGTGATTACGTGTCTGATTTTGTCGCTGTACTTGTACAAGGCGTCATAGATGTTGAGTACAGCCCCGCCCGGATAACCGAAAATGGTATCCGCTCCTTGTTCCAAAAGACATTCTACAATGATGTCAGAACCATTCAAAAGCATTTCATTACTCCTCTTGTTAATTTTTTTACATACACTTGTATTTTACCACATATCCGTCATATTGTCAACGATATAATGTTTAAAATTTTTATTAATCACAAGATATTGGGTTCTTTTTCAGCATATTGCCTAGATTTGGGAATAACTTTTGGCTATTTTGGCAATGGCTATATTTTGCCTTGATTTGAGTAAACTAAGGATTAGTATTTCGGTAAAAAAGGAGAAGAGCAGATTGTGAAAGGAAAAAAAACAAATCATTTTCTTAAGGGCGGAGTTATCGGCTTGCTGAACGGATTCTTCGGCTCGGGCGGGGGAGTGGTGGCGGTGCCGATTCTGGAGAAAGAATGTTCAGCAAACGAGGCACACGCTACCTCGGTGGCACTTATATTCCTGCTTAGTCTTGTGACTGCCGTGTCGTACGGCTTATCGGGCGATTTGGACTTTAAAACGGCTTTTGAGTATATTCCGTGGGGGATTGCGGGTGCGGTTACCGGCTCATTGTTTCTCAAAAAAATACGTTCTGATTGGTTAAAGCGGATTTTTGGGGGAGTTGTGACTGCCGCGGCTGTGAGGATGTTGCTGCCGTGAATATCATGAGTGTTGTAGTGGGATTTTTGACAGGAGTACTGGCGTCAATGGGGTTAGGTGGCGGGTTTATTCTTGTAGTCTGGCTGACGCTTTTCATGGACGTGGAGCAGAAGTCTGCACAGGGGATAAATCTGCTCTTTTTTCTGCCGATTGCATTGCTGTCGCTGTGCATTCACATTAAGAATGGACTAGTCAACAAAGCTCTTGTAAAGAAACTGGTGTTTGGCGGTGTGGTGGGTGCTGTTCTTGGAACTCTTGGAACTCGGCTTCTTGACAACTCGGGACTACGAATGATGTTCGCGGTTTTTCTGCTCGCATTCGGACTGCGTGAGTTGTTTTCACCAACCAAGAAAGGGAAAGACGAAAAACGTGCTCCCGATAAGCACTGAGAGCACGTTTTGTTATTTCGTTGAAGTGGGCTGAACTTTCATTTCAGCACCCGCTTTTTCAAGCCTGAATTTGATATCCAAAGCATCGTTCATCGGCAGACCTGACGCAATTACAACGGGAGCAGATTCTACAAAAGCCTTTGCTTGTGCGAGTTCCATTTTTTTCAGAATTCGCACTTCCTGAATAGTCTTGATTTTGGCACTGATATCGCACGACATCAAGAACACATCATAGGTGGCTGTCTTATCCAATTTCTCTTTTTCCTTCTTAGAAAAGAGCTTATCTAAAAAGTGCATTTTATCCTCACTTTCCCAATAACAAAATTCTCCGCAGCTTTTGCTGCGGAGAACAGTGTTTGTAATTTCGTAAAATTACTTAAGCTCGATCTTAGCACCAGCCTCTTCGAGCTTCTTCTTGAGCTCTTCAGCCTCTGCCTTGGGGCAAGCTTCCTTGATAGCCTTAGGAGCAGCCTCAACGAGCTCCTTAGCCTCCTTAAGACCAAGACCGCAAGCATCCTTAACAGCCTTGATAACAGCCATCTTCGCATCACCGAAAGAAGCGAGTACTACGTCGAACTCAGTCTTCTCCTCAGCAGCAGCGGCACCTGCAGCAGCACCTGCAGCGGGAGCAGCAGCTACAGCAGCTGCGGATACGCCGAATTCCTCTTCAAGAGCCTTAACCAGCTCGTTGAGCTCGATAACAGAGAGCTCCTTAACTTCGTCAACAAACTTTGTAATCTTTTCAGAAGCCATTTCAATTTACCTCCATAAATAATATGTTTTCACTTAATTTTTTTCGGGAAAACCCGACTGTTGCGACACTTATGCCGCTTCTGCGAAATTACGCAGACTGCTCGGACTGCTTCTTCTCGATTTCGCTGATGGCAATAGCCAGACGCTGCATCGGGCTCTGGAGCATGAATACGAGCTGAGAGAGCAATGTTTCCTTGGAAGGAAGCTTAGCGTAAACTTCAACTTCTTCCTTAGAGATAACCTTACCGTCCACAAAGCCGAGCTTAATGGAGAAGGTACCCTTGGAATCCTCTGCCTTCTTGTTCAGAATCTTCGGAGCGACAACGATGTCGTCCTTGGAAAGTGCGATTGCGGTAGTACCGGAAAGAGCAGGCTCGAGACCTTCGATTCCTGCAGCCTCAGCAGCACGCTTGAGAAGAGTGTTCTTAACTACGAGGTACTCAACGCCGTTCTCACGGAGCTCTTTTCTCAGAGCGGTATCGTCAGCAACGGTGATTCCTCTGTAATCAACGAGCACGCCACATGCAGCACCCTTCAGCTTTTCGGTCAGTTCTGCAACCAATT
>JBJESA010000089.1:0-14479 GCA_051882535.1 Oscillospiraceae bacterium | reverse complement strand
GAAAAGGCAAAATAACAAACAGGAGTATTATTGATTATGGCAAAAATAGCAATTCTCGGCTGCGGCTATGGCACCGCACTTGGCGTACTGTACAGTAAATTCGGACACGAGGTAACCACTTGGACGAAGTTTGAAGCGGAAGCGGAGCAGCTCCGCACGGAGCGTGAGCATAAGCGGCTGCTCCCCGGAGTAAAGCTCCCCGACAATCTCGGCGTCACCACCGACCCCGCCTGCGTTGCGGGTGCGGATATAGTGGTGGTGTGCATTCCGTCCGTGTTCTACCGTGACGCGGTTAAGTCGGTAAAGGAGCATATCTCACCGAATACCGTTGTTGTAAACGCAAGTAAGGGATTGGAGGAGGCAACGGGCAACCGCCTTTCGCAGATTCTCCGCGAGGAACTCCCCAATAACCCGATTGCGGTTATCACAGGACCTTGCCACGCAGAGGAAATTGCACGTTTTGTCCCCACCACGGAGGTGTGTGCGTCATATGACAGCGGCACTGCGGAGTACATTCAGCGTACGCTCTCCAACGAGTGCTACCGCATCTACACCAATGACGATGTAGCGGGCTGCGAGCTTGGCGGCGTATTGAAAAACCCCATCGCCCTCGGCTGCGGAATCGCACGCGGAATGGGGCTTGGCGACAATGCGGTTGCCGCCCTGATGACGCGTGGAATGACCGAAATCACACGCCTTGGCGTTGCACTCGGAGCGAACTGGAAGACGTTCACGGGTATGGCGGGAATAGGCGACTTGATTGTAACCTGCACCTCGCAGCATTCGCGTAACTTCCGTGCGGGATATCTTATAGGACAAGGCACTCCCGCAGCAGAAGCGGTGGCTTCCGTTGGTACGGTAGAGGGCTATATAAACAGCAAGACCGCGTTCAGACTGGCTCGCGAGCATAATATCGAAACGCCGATTATCGAGCAGATTGTGAACATCTGCTACAACGGCACCAATCCTCGCGAGAGCATAAAGTCGCTGATGACGCGAGATATCCGTCACGAGCGAGAGGTATTCTGGACAGACTGACCATACACCGGCACAAGGAGATAACTCAATGCCAAGACTAATCACCAAGCAATGTCCCAAATGCGGAAAACTGATGAACGTTCTTCCCGAGGCGGCGAAAATCGGAGTAGTCTGCCCCGAATGTAAAACCTTCATCGGTGAGAAGAACGAGAAGATGTCGGAAGAGGAAATAAAGCGGATAACCGCCGCAATCCACGAACTTTTGAATAAGTAAAGGGAGAAACCGTATGCGTGAGAAAATTCCTTCAACGATTAAAGAGCAGATAGCAAAGCTTCGGGAACGCGGCTGTATTATCAAGGACGAAAACCTCGCCCGCGAAACGCTGAAATATATCAACTACTACCGCCTTTCCAACTACTTCGAGCCGTTTGAAGTCAGCAAGCACAAGTACGAGGACGGCACGACTTTCGAGAAGATACTCGCTATCTATGAGCTTGACCGCAAACTGCGGAGCATACTGCTCTCGGCTCTGGAAGAAGTGGAAATCGCACTGCGTGCGTCTGTTTCCAACTTCCACGCGTTGAAGTACGGAGCACAGGGGTATCTCAACCCGAACTCTTTCGACAGAACGCATAATCATCAGAGCTTCATTGCACGCGTAAACCACTTGATTGAATGCAATGACGAGCGTGAATTCGTCAAGCACTACAATTCGAAATACGGCGGACGTTTTCCGCTGTGGGTGGTGATGGAGCTTTTCAGCTTCGGCACGCTGGCGTTTTTCTTCAAGGATATGCACGCACAGGACAAGAAGAAACTTGCCAACGAATACTACCACTGCTCCCCCACCGAGATGGACAACTGGATTTTCTGCTTAAACGAGCTTCGCAACTACTGTGCCCACTACAACCGACTGTACGGCAACACGTTTCCCGTTCTTCCAAAAACGCCGAACGGGCTTGAAATGGAGCTTCAGCCCGATACATTCGGCTACATTATGGTGATGAAGCAGATTTATCACAATCACCCCAACTGGAACGAGCGTGTGGTAAAGCCGATTGCACGTATGATAAGGAAGAACTCCGAATATGTTCGGCTCTCCGACCTGGGATTCCCCGAAAACTGGGAACAGATGATGAGATTTGAGATTGAGGAAAAAGCAAAATCGGAGGATTCCGACAAATGAAGAAAATACTCCTGTCGCTCGCCCTTGCGGCGAGCGTTATTCTGCTGATGTGCGGGTGTTCGCCGCAAAAGGAAAGCCAGACAACTTTCTATTCAATGAACACCTTTATGAGCATAACCGCCTACAGCGAGGACGAAGAAATCGGCAATGCCGCGGTAAGGGCGGCACAGTCGCGGGTGACGGAGCTTGACCGCCTGTGGGCGGTGACCAATCCGCAAAGCGAGCTTTCCCGTATTAATTCGGGAGAACTCTCCGCCGCAAGCCCCGACACCTCCGAACTAATCGCGTTCTGTCTGGATATTGCGGAAAAGACGGAGGGGGCATTCGACCCGACTATCTATCCCGTACTCACTGCGTGGGGCTTTACACTGGACGAGAACCGCGTTCCGTCCGAATCGGAACTCGCCGAACTTCTTGAGCGGGTGGACTACCGCTATATTCGGCAGAACGGCAGTGAAATCACACTCAAAAACGGTGCTATGCTGGACTTCGGTGCAGTGGCAAAAGGCTATGCAGGCGACCTTGCGGCACAAATTCTCCGAGAACAAGGCATTTCCTCCGCACTGATAAATCTTGGAGGAAGTATCACCGCTGTCGGCAAAAAGCCGGACGGCTCCGAATGGAAAATCGGTGTAAAGAACCCGATAGGCAGCGGAAATATCGGCACGCTCACCCTCGCCGACTGCTCGGCGGTGACCTCGGGTGCGTATGAACGGTACTTCACCGCCGAAGACGGCACGGTGTACGGTCACATCATCAACCCCGCAACGGGCTATCCCGTGGACAACGACCTGCTTTCGGTGACGATAGTTTCCCCGAACAGTACGCTGTGCGACGCACTCTCCACCGCACTGTTTGTTATGGGCAGCGAAAAAGCCCAGAACTTCTGCCGCGAAAACGGCTCCGTTATGGGCTTTGATATTATTCTGATTACGAAAAGCGGCGAGGTGGTGATAAGCGAGGGCTTATCCGACAACTTCAAGCCGACCGACAGAGCAACACCGATTGTCACCGTCTGAATGCGTTTACCAGTTCCCGCACCTGCTCGGCATAGTCCTCGAGAACGGCGCCGCCCTCAATGATAACGTCCTCCACCGCACGAAGGGCTTCTTCGTTTATCTCCTCAATCATCGTCTGTGGGAGAATATCCCGCTCACGGCAGAACTCCCGCTCGGTACCGTCCAGCATAGCACCCAGAAACAGGATATTTTCGGGGGTGAGGTTGTTGGCAAGGTTTTGCCACTCCGGCTCCATATTCTCAAAAATCGGGTTCCCCGCACTGATATTCGGTGCGGGATTTTCGTCCTCTGAGATGAGCTCGGCATACTCCGCAACGCTCTCGGCAAACTCGTCATCGCCGATTTGGTCGGCGATTTCTTCATAGTCGGGCGTTTCGGTGCGGGTGGTTTCTTCCGCTTCCTCGGATAGAGGTGCTTGGGATACTTCCTCGTGATATTCCAGCTCGTCCAAAATCAGCTTGCGGGCATTCTCGTCTGCCTGCTCGCGGATTTTGTCGAGTTTGGAGATGTCGATATTAACCACCACAGGCTCGACGGGGACTTCCTCGTCCCACGGCTTGGGGGCTTTTTTCGGCTTCGGCTTGCCAATTACGGCAATTCCCGCCCGCCTGCAATACTGCTCTACCGCACGGGGGATAATCTCGGCGAATTCGGGGGCGGAAACGGCTTCTTCCAGCTTCTCGCGGTTTTTGATGTCGTTCTCCAGCATCTTGATATTCGGAATCAGCTTGCGGGTGAATCCGGTGAGCTTGCGTAAATGAGCCTCCACACTTTTCAGCACATATCCCACAAAGCCACGGCATACGGCATACTCGAAACGCTCAAGAACAGGCTCTCCGCGTTTGACGGAATAGCGTTCCATCGGGCTAATCTCCACCGCTCGGAAACCGTCCATTCGCTCTATATCCACAATTGCATTTTGGAACGGCTCCCACGAAAAGTCCTTCTTCATTCGCCCGCATAGCAGCGAGAAGATATCCAATCCCCTCGATTTGAAATACTCCGCCAAAGCACCGAGGGCTGCGGCACACGCCCCGTCCAGCATAGGGCGGGTTTTCTCGTCAAGAAAGGGGCTTTCGCTGATGCTGTAGGCGGAATTTTTAGCGAGATAGTCCAGTTTCCCCGAAAAATTGCCTGCCTCAATTTCCATTATCGCACGGTAATCCTCGTCCGGCTTGTCCGTATCGGTGAACTTGTTCGGCAGTGGCAGCGTCACATCATTAAACGCATAGAAATCCTTTATCCAACGCGGAATAATCGTGTCAGCATACTTGACGTTCACACGGCAGTTCTCCCACACGGCAATAAGCCGCCCGAACGCGTCGTTCGCGGAGGTAACGCCTATCCTGTTCATCAGCTCATAGCAATACAGAAGAACATACGGCTGCTCCACGTCCCCGTACACGCCGCGGCGAACGTCCGTTCTCCACGAAAAATAGGTGCGAAGCTGGGAGTTTGACAATGCCGCATAAATCGGGTGCGGAATCGCACAGAACACCCGCCGTCCGTAGTCGTCCTCGACATCTTTCATAAATTCGCCCTGCCGCACCATTGTTATCTGGGCACACTGCTTGACGATATAGCTGTTGTGAGTGATTTCCTCAAGCGAACGCATTTCGCGGATTTTGTGGAGCATATACTCGTCCTGTGCGTTCATATTCTCGGGAATGGATTCGTGCGGGTAGCCGATGGGGTTGGGGTGGTCGAGCTGTGGCGGTTCTCCTACGAGGCGTCCGGTGACATAGCTGAAGTTTGGAGTGGTTTTGCGGGGGGCTTCTTCCGCTGAGAAATCAAGGTCGTCAAGATTTAAGGGAGCGTTCTTCTTGCCGGAGCCACGCTCTTGCGGGAATTGGGAAGTTGTGCTGCTTTCAGCCGCAGCCTTTGTACTATCCCGAGGGGGAATTTTCTTTGCGGAAGAATCGGGCTTTCGGCTATCGCGGATAGTCTTCTTAATCTGCTTTCGGGTATCTTTCGGCAGAATCTCGGTAACATCGTCCACAACATCATCAACGACCTTGTTCACCATATCGTTGATAGCTTTCTTGATTTCCTCCAGCGACTTTCCACCCGTTTCGATGAATTTCTTAAAATCTCCCATACGCACGCCCTCACGATAGTAAAAAAAATCCGCAGACAAGGGGGCGTCTGCGGTAACTCAAATCAGCTCGCCGACTGTTTGGGGAAACAGTAGGCTTTAAAAAATAATTGGGGAAAATATATAAGAAGTATGTAAGCCATAATAGCTCAAATACTATCTTGCTGTGATTTATTACTCTCTTATTATACCATCTTTTGGTCAGAAATGCAACAAGCATAGTTACCAATATTTAGCGTAAAAAACTAGCGATTTTGTACAAAGCGACAATGTCGCCTTTTTCATCTGTGACACAGCGTTACTTCACGTTTTATTTTTTCTGCTATACGTGTTTTCCCCCTATCCCCCCTGCCCCCCTTCCCCCGTTGGGGGAAGGGGGAGAAGGATTCGTATGCAGAGGGGTGCTAACGCACCCCTCTGCACTCCCCATTCTGGGGGCAAGCCCCCAGCCCCCCATTGTGGGAGCTTACACATCAAACACCAATAGGTTTTTCGACAGCCTGAATGGGGACAAAGCCGCCTTTTAATCCATCTTATTCCAAGAATTTTGCCACTCTCGACTTCAACGGTGCGGAGATTGTTGTCGCCAGCACAATCTTTATCGCGTCGAATGCGAGAAACGGCACTACGCAGCCCGCCAGAGCCGCCGCAAGATTTTTGCCGGTGAAAATCATATACCATGCTGTACCGAACACGTACAATACCACAGTTCCCAGAACCATACCCACCGGTATAGTCCAGTGCTTTTTGGACTGCATATCGGCAAACAGTCCGCCAATCAACGCCATCGGAATATATCCGATTATGTAGCCGCCGGTCACGCCGAACAGGATACCGAATCCGCCGGAATATCCGGAGAATACGGGAACTCCCACCGCTCCCAGCAGCACATACACCGTCACCGCCAACGCACCGCGTTTTGCACCGAGCATCGCCCCCGCCAGATACACCACAAAAGTCGAAAGCGAGATGGGAATAAGCCCCGGAAGAGGTATTGATATCGGTGCGGCTACGCAAATCAATGCCGCGAATATCGCCGTAGCCACCATGCTTTTAAGCGAAAAAATCCCCTTTTTCATCTCTTTCATGATACACCTCTTAAAAAGTCACAGCCCCGCGATTGCGTTCTCGGCAAGCCGCACGGAAAGTTCCGAGATGAAGTCCCAGTCCCCGCCGTTCTCAAACCACTCCGCATACAGTGCGAACACTCCCGACACTACGAAGTCGCACGCCGCTTTAAGCGTCTGCTCGTCTGTGTCCGGATTGCGATTTTTCTCGACCGCGAAAATCATGCGGCAAAGTGCCTCTCTGAGCCGCCCGTTGTTGAACGTATCGGGGTTGTGGCACATCAGCTTGCGGTAGAAATCAAGCCGCTGCCCGATTACCCTGCCCACGTTTGCGATTACCGCACCCGCACCGCTTATGCTCTCGCCGCCGAAGCCGTGCGAAAACTCGTCGAGCATCTCGTTCTCCAGCTCTGCGGCAACATCTTCGAGAGCCGTATAATGACGGTAGAATGTCTTGCGGTTAATCTGTGCCCGAAGACACAGCTCCGAAATCGTAATTCCCGCCATCGGTTTTTCGGACAGCAAGCCCATAAATGTACTGCGGATAATACGCCGCGTTTTTACAACGCGTAAATCCTGCTCCATTACTTAATTTCTTTTTTGCCGTTCTTGTTCTTCTTCACTTCCGCAGCAGCGGCTTCAGCTGCCTCGTGCTGTGTATCGTTGCGTGCTATTGCAGACTTGATTACGCGAATCTTGGTACGGTCGGAGCCGGTTTCAATAAGGACGGTATCCTCGTTCACGCTGAGTACACGTCCGATAATTCCGCCGGTGGTTACTACCTTATCAGCTACCTGAATGTTGTTGAGCATATCCTGCATTTCCTTATTCCGCTTCTTCTCCGGTCTGATGATAAACAGCCAGAAAATAAGCACCATAACCGCCAGCGGCAGCAGCAAAGACAGGACAGATGCAAGCATACTGGGCTGCTGTGCATCTGCACCCGATGCTGCCTCTGCCATAAGATTCATAATGTTGATTGCGTTCATAATTGTTCTCCTTTGAATTTTGATATATATGTCTTTCCCGAGGATTTCCCCCGAAAATTACAATCGAATCAGTTTGCAGCGAACACCTTAAGCCCCGCCTCTGCAAATGCCCTCTCCGCGTCTGCCAGAGCCGAACCTTTCAGACTGCCGCTTGTCATCACGACAAGTTCTGCACCGCCCGCCGCCGTCTTGACATTCTCCGCGAATGTTTTAGCGTCCGAATACACCTCCGAAACATCGGCACCCGCTTCATAGTCCACGATAATTGAGAGCGTCTTCAGCTTCTCCGTATCGAATGCAAGCTCCGAGTCCAGAAAGCTCTTTTCGGGGTTTATCAGATTTGCACCCGACATCTCCACCCACAGCTTTGCACCGTTTTTGGCAGCACCCGCGTTTGCCTTGTCCACAACAGCCCAAAGTGCCTTCAAACGCTTGGCGTCGTTCCTCAAATCAAGATGCTTAAGCCAAGTATCCTTATCCATACCATGAAAACTCGGGTACCTGATATTCGTACAAACGATGTTCTTAAATCCCGCCGCAGACAGTTCCTCGGTGAGCTCGCCGATATAGCTTACCGTTGACTCCTCAAACGGACTCAGCCACAGTTTTCCGCCGGCATTAGCCGCATTATCCAACCACAGAACTCCGCTCTCTAATGTGTAACTTCCGAAGACATTCGGGGTAATGTGGTCTTTAAGAGTGTTGATTCTCGCCGCGGGCGTAAGTCCCGCTTTCTTGATAATATCGCAAATCTGCTGTGCAGACAGCGTTCCCTTATTTATCTGCACCTCGTTTTTTATTCTGGGAATCTCGCTCTTGTAGTGGAGAATACCGGTGTCGTCTTTCAGCGTTACCGCCGCACAATTGTATCCCGCTTCCTTTGCAACGGCAAGTGCGGAATTAAGTGCCTCGGTGGAGGCTGTTGCGGTTATGGGGAGAATATACATACGGGTTTCCTCCACCACCGGCTCCGGCTCCGGCGTTTCGCCGGAGGTACTCGTGGAATTCTCCGATGTGGCGTCCGTGCTGTTCCCGCTCTCGCTGCTTGAGGGAGTGCTGTCGGCGGGGCTGCTCGAATCGTTGTCGGTATGTGCCTTTTTCTCGTTGAAGTAGTTGACAATCGGCACTCCAACGCCGTAGCCCACAACGCCCAGCACACAAGCAAGGACAATAGTGACTACAAGGGATACGGTACGTTTGGTTTTGTTCTTGCGTTTGTTGTAGATGTTGATTTTGCTTTTTTTGATTTTGATGTTGGTTTTTTTCATGTCAGAACGTCAACTCCTATCCCTTTTATTTTGTGAAATTTTCTTCGAAATTAAAAATCTGCCGTATATCCCACCAATACGTTAAATGCCAGCGACACAATGCCTATGTAGATAAGCATTATCGGGTAGCCCTTGAACATACGCGGGATTTTGTCTGAATCAAGCCGCTCGTGTGCGATATTGAGCATAAAACACGCCAAAAAGAAACCAATACCCGTACCAAAGCCGTATCCGATATAACTCGGCAAGTCGCTTCCATAACTGGAATTGAGGAACAACGCACCGATTACCGCACAGTTGAAAATAGCGAGGTGTGCGTACTTCTTCACCCTCTTGAATGTATTGTGGAAGAACTTCCACAAAAACAGCAGCCCCGCAATATACAGCAGTCCGATTACACCCAGATAAATCAGCGGCATAAACAGATAACCGTACTCCAGCGGCAATACCAGCTTGTCCAGAAAATACGACACAATGCTCGCCGCCGTGGTCATCGCGGTCATTCCAAGCGTGAAGCCCACCACGTGCGAATCCTTTCGCGACGCATATATAACGACATTCGCACCGAATGCACGGTCAAAAATCGCATTCTGCGTAAATACCGATACCATAGCAAGACTGACTATTCTTGCAAACACCTCGAACATCTATTCACCCACTCAATTTGTAGAATTACGTGTCATACTGCTCGTCGCTCATACCCGACGAACGGTGACGATTGACTATAGCACGGCACAACGCCGCCATTATTCCCACCAGAATAAACCCGAAGAACGGAGATTTCGCCGCCGGAACAATCGGGTTCACCAGCCGATACCCGAACAGCGTGCCATACGCCAGCACTTCCCGCAAAAATCCCACGATAAACGCCACCATCGCGTATCCCGCCACGTATATCAGCGAGTCCAACGCCATCTCACCATACGGCTTGAGATAAAAACGCATCTCGGTTTTAGCCAGAAGCAGGGAGTTCACGACCAGCAGCCCTATATACAGCTGCACATTGCCTGTTGTCTGCGGGAACAGTTTCTGCAGAATCAGCATAGTCGGGATATACATAATTCCCGCCACCACCGCATACAGGAAAATTCGTATGGAATACGCGATTTTCCTCGGGAAAACGCGGCATATCAGTATGCTCGTGTACGAGATGAGAAAGAAACTCATCACCAGCACCAATGCACGCTCCGCAGAGGTTGCGGCAACGATAATAGGTGCGGTGACCAGTCCGCTCATCAGCACGATATTCTGTTTAAACAGTCCGTCCGGACTTACGGTTTTCAGGGTTCTTCTCATTTTGTCTTATCCTCAGAATTGCCGCCCGCTTTACGGCGACGCTTTATCTCGCTGTCAATTGCGGGCATATTGTAACGATATTTGTCGGGAATGACGATTTCCTGAGTGTCGGTCAGTTTCGGGGCGGCAGGCTTTGCCGTGCTGCCCGTGCGTTTGCCTTTCTCAATCTGCGTCTTGTTCTTCTCGAAAGAGTTCAGATACGTGTTCTTCCAGTAGGCGAGATTCTCCACCATTCTGTCGAATGCACCGGTAACCGCTCCCGTAGTCAGCAGAGCAAACAAAAAACTGCCCTCCGTCTGACCGAATATGCGGAACATAACCGTAGTATACCCCAAAACCACGCCATATAATGCACACGCTATCGGACGTTCCGGCATACGATACGGCTCTGCCGCCAAGAACACCGTTCCGAACAGGAAATATCCCGAGCTAAGCTCGTAGAACACCGACTCCCAGCCGCTCACGTCCGCTCTCGGGAAGAAGAACGCCAGCACTCCCGTAACCAAAATGCAGGACAGCACCGCACACGCACTGTTCGAGCGGCGAATAATCATGCACAATCCGCACACCGCGATAACAAGAATATAAGCCGAGCCGATTGCAGCAGGGATAAGCCCCATCAGAATATCAAGAACAGGGGCTGACGGTTTAATGCCGAGTTTAAGCGAATACTCCACCGAACGTGCGGGCAGGTCGTCCATCACCCCGAAAATCGGCGGGTGTGTGCCGTATTTCGGGAAATACAGCATCTGTGCGGGATAGCAAATCATCAGGAACGCTGTCGAAATAGCAGGCGGACAGAATACGATATTGTCCGATGCTCCGAAAATATGCTTACCCACAACAATGCAGATAATAGCCGACAAGGCAACTGCCCAATACGGTACGGAGGCAGGCATCATCATAGCCGCCGCCAGTCCCCAGAACGGCACTTCAGCCGCCTTTATGTTGTATGGGATTTTGCGAATCTTGCAGCACAGTGCGTCCACCGCCATACACAATACAACGCTGAGCGTGCAGACCACCAACACCCGAAGTCCCTGCAGACAGGCAGAAATCACAACAAGAGTCGCCATAAGTACAAGGCGTTCGATATATACCTTGCTCGGCTCACGAGCAGAAATTACAGTCATAAAAATCCTTCCCCGGGGCATGGTAAATGTCAGAGAGAAAAAAGAAAAATACAAAAATCCCCGGTTAAAAAAGTCATACACTTATATTTTATAATAAAATCCCGATTAAGTCAAGAAGATAAAGCGAATTTTCAGATAATTTTTAAAATTGCGGTGAAAACTTCCAAACGGATAAATATTCAACAGCCGATATTTGTATAATTTTCTTCGGGTCGGGACTTGAAAAAAAGGGGAATTTGTAGTATAATAGTTGTAATAATATAAAATAGAAAAGAGAGGACGATATAATGCTCAACTGTAACTTTAACGAGAAATTCGTAAAGGAAGGCCTGACCTTTGACGATGTTCTGCTTATCCCCGCAAAAAGCGACGTTACGCCGAACATGATCAGCACCACTACCCAGCTTACAAAGACAATTTCGCTTAACACCCCGATTATGACCGCCGCGATGGACACCGTAACCGAGTCCAGAATGGCAATCGCTATCGCACGCGAGGGCGGTATCGGTATTATCCACAAGAATATGCCCATCGAACAGCAGGTTGACGAGGTGGACAAGGTAAAGCGTTCCGAGAACGGCGTTATTGTAAATCCGTTCTTCCTCTCGCCCGATGACACCGTGCAGAATGCAGACGGTCTGATGGGTAAATACAAAATCAGCGGTGTGCCGATTGTTGAGAACGGCAAGCTGGTTGGTATCTTCACCAACCGCGACCTCCGCTTCATCTCCGACCCGAACCAGAAAATCGGCGAGGTAATGACCAAGGAGAACCTCATCACCGCACCCGTAGGCACTACTCTCGACCAGGCACAGGAAATTCTCAGAAAGCATAAGATTGAAAAGCTCCCCCTCGTAGACGCAAACGGCTACCTCAAGGGACTTATAACCATCAAGGATATCGAAAAGTCGGTACAGTACCCCAATACCGCACGTGACAAGAGCGGACGTCTGCTGTGCGGTGCGGCTATCGGAATCACACCCGACGTACTCGACAGAGCGGGTGCTCTTATCAAGGCACAGGTTGACGTGCTTGTCCTCGACTCCGCTCACGGTCACTCCAAGAACATTATGACCACTCTCGACAAGGTGAAGAACGCATTCCCCGATACTCCCGTTATCGCGGGTAATGTTGCGACTGCCGCCGCTGCCGAAGACCTTATCAAGGCAGGTGCAGACGCTGTTAAGGTTGGTATCGGTCCCGGTTCTATCTGTACTACTCGTGTGGTTGCGGGTATCGGTGTTCCGCAGATTACGGCTGTGTATGACTGTGCTTGTGCTGCTGCAAAGTATGGTATTCCGATTATCGCTGACGGCGGTATCAAGTACTCCGGCGATATCGTAAAGGCACTCGCTGCCGGTGCGAATGTTGTAATGCTCGGCTCTCTGCTCGCAGGCTGCGAGGAGGCTCCCGGCGATGTTGAAATCTATCAGGGACGTTCGTTCAAGGTATACCGCGGAATGGGTTCGCTTGCAGCAATGAAGAAGGGCTCTGCGGACAGATACTTCCAGGACAAGTCCAAAAAGCTCGTTCCCGAGGGAGTAGAGGGACGTGTACCGTACAAGGGATCGGTTGCAGACACCATTTTCCAGCTTATCGGCGGTATTCGCAGCGGTATGGGTTACTGTGGCTGCCCGACAATCCCCGAGCTTCAGGAGCGTGCCGAGTTCGTAAGAATCACCGGTGCAGGTCTGAAAGAATCCCACCCGCACGACATCTATATCACAAAGGAAGCTCCGAACTATTCGGCTTCAATTTAAAGCAAGATTTGAAAAAAGTAATCCACGGGCTTTACAGTCCGTGGATTCAGCTTGTCGAAAAAGTCCTTTTTTTTCTGCGAGGAACACCCCCACCCCCAACCCCCTCCCCCGAAGGGGGAGGGGGCTATTTTTTATTCCGTGGGGGTGCTAACGCACCCCCACTCCCCCATTCTGGGGGCAAGCCCCCAGACCCCCAAAGTTTTTCTCCATCAACCCGCAAGTGTGTCAAAGGAAACTCGGAATTTGGCAAAACAACACCGCACAGCAAATCCGAAAAAATATACCGTATTTTTCGTGAGGATTTGGGTTATCAAACGTCTAATAAGTGAAAGCAAAAATCGATTTTTCTTTTAGAATAAAATAAGAAGGTGAAGCAATGGACAGCGGAGAAAGTGCATACAAACGTTATCTTGACGGCGATGAATCGGGCGTTGGGGAAATTATACGCGACTATAAGGACGGACTTATTCTTTACATAAACGGCTTTGTTCGAAATCCGAATGTCGCCGAGGAACTTTGCGAGGACGCTTTTGTAAAACTTTTCACCAAGAAACCGCACTTTCACGGAAAATCATCGTTTCGTACTTTCCTGTACTCGGTCGGAAGAAATGCCGCTCTGGATTACCTCAGACGAGAGAAACGGCGGCAGAATATCGGGCTTGACGATTGCGGGGAAATTTCGGACGATGAAGAAAACCTCGAAAAACTCTATCTCCGTGAGGAGAGGAGCATCGCCGTCCACAGGGCGATGTCAAAGCTCAAGGAAGAACAGCGGCAAACGCTGTGGCTGATTTATTTTGAGGATTTCACCGCCAAGGAAGTCGCTTCAATAATGAAAAAAACCGTTCACGCGGTAGAAACATTGGCTTATCGGGCACGTCAGGCTCTTAAAGCCGAATTGGAGAAAGAGGGATTCACTTATGAAGAATTATGACGAAATGACGACAAGCGTTTTAAAGCGAGTCAACGAAAATAATATCGCACGAAAAAGACGCCGCACGGTTGTTCTCAGAACCGCCATTCCCGTGTGCGGATTGCTTGCAATTGCGGGAGCGGTAGCACTTACTCAGATAAAAAGTCCTGTTCCCACCGATAGCGATTATGTTGCAGCAGGCGGCTCGGGATACGACAAGGACGGCTTAACTCAACCGCCAAGCCCCGGCGGCAATACTATCGGGGCAACGATTGACGAGAACGGAAACGTTTCATACATTTACGAAAATAGCGAAACCGCCAAGCCTGCCGATATTGAAAAATCCGAAAACAGCAACAATTCGGCAACAGACAATCCAAAGTCGGACTATGATAACAGAAAATTCTTTGCCGCACCCGAAGACCTTATCACGGGGTGTCTGCCTTACGAAAATAACAGAACAGAGCTTTCTCCCGAAGAAGCGGTAAAATATTACGGCATCGATATTTTTGCACCCAAGGAGTTTTTCAAAAACTGTACCGTCAAAGCCGACACCTTTACTTTACGCAAACGCGATGGAGAGTTGGTTTATGACGGGAATTTCGTGGAATTTGAATTCGCCGACAGCTCGGAATACATTCTCGCCCTGTTCCGCAAGGAAACGAAGTGGGTTCCGTCCAATGTCTATGAGAGCGAGGATTTTGGCGATACCAAAGTCATCTTCTTCAAAGACGGCGTTGAAACAAGGGCGGTTTTCGAGGTAAACGGCACACA
>JBJESA010000088.1:0-3423 GCA_051882535.1 Oscillospiraceae bacterium | reverse complement strand
AGTGCGACTTGAAAAAGATTCAGCATTTTCAGTCGGGCGAGATTTTGTATGATGAGTTGGACGCATTCGCCGACAGTATCCGTAATGTCGAGATTTTTAACGGCATTGCTTTCGTGTTCTTGAACTTTACCTGTGCGGACGCGTTTATTGCAATGGTGTCGGACTTTATTCTGGACGTTGATGCGGTGAATTTTGTTATCGTGTATACAAAGCGTGGCAACGGATTCAAGTTCTCGGTGAGAAGTGAGTTTGAGGAGTTTGACGCGGGGCAGATTGTGTTCGAGGCTCTGAAAGATGTCGGAAGTGGCGGCGGTCATGCTTCTATGGCGGGCGGATACGCTGACGAGAGCAAGATTCTGGAACTCAGCATTGACTTCAACAAGGTTATTCAGGATTTGTTTTTGAAGGTAATCAACAAGATTCCCCGCACGGGATATGCCGCAATCTCTATGCCGCTTATGAATGAAGAACAGGGTATTTAGGTGTGTTGTAATCAGCCGCTTTCGGGTTTTCCCGCAGCGGCTTTTTGCTGTTCTTGTGTTGACAAAATTACGAAAATGTGTTATAATGGTAAAATGGTATATTTGATGATTGCGGGAGCGTCTGATAAATCAGAATGTTCTCTTTAATAAGAAATATTTCGAGGTGTTTGTAATGACAATATTTTACAAATTTGAAGGCAAAATGTATATCAATATCACGAACGGCTGTCCGTGCGACTGTGTGTTCTGCATAAGAAAGAACGGCGACAGTATTGAGGATAACGACAGCCTTTGGCTGGAACACGAGCCGTCTTTCGAGGAGATTTGTGATGCGTTTGATAAGTTCGACAAGACGGGAATGACCGAAGCGGTGTTCTGCGGATATGGCGAGCCGTGCGTTCGTGCGGATATGCTTCTCAAAACTGCGGAGTACATTAAGCAAAATTCGGATTTGAAGATACGACTGAATACCAATGGTCTTGTTCGTCTTATCCACAAGGATTTTGACGTGTCCCGTTTTAAAGGACTTGTGGACAGCGTGTCCATTAGTCTGAATGCACCGACTGCTTTTCGTTATAACGAGGTTACACGTCCGGTGTTTGGCGAGAAGGCGTTTGACGAGATGCTTAAATTCGCACAGGATATGAAAGCACTTGGCGTCAAGACCGGTTTTACCGTAGTTGATGTCATCACCAAGGAGGAAATCGCCGAGTGTGAGGAACTCTGCGAGAAGATTGGCATTCCGCTGAGAGTGCGTCACTATGTGACAGATAACGAATCTTATACCTGATAATGAGAATATTAGGAATCGACCCGGGATATGCGATAGTCGGATATGGTCTGCTCGACTATGACGGAATGAATTTTAAGGTGCTAAATTACGGTGCGATAACGACGAAGCCCGAAACAAAGTTTCACGACAGACTGACGGAAATTTACAACGATATGTGCAGTCTGTTGGAGATGTCAAAGCCCGATTGTATGAGCATTGAAAAACTCTATTTTAATACGAATATCACTACGGGAATTGATGTAGCACAGGCACGCGGCGTGACAGTGTTGGCGGCGGCACAGAAGAATATCCCGATTTACGAGTATACGCCGCTTCAAGTCAAGGTGGCGGTGACCGGGTACGGTCATGCGAAGAAGCACCAGATGCAGGAGATGACCAAAAATATTCTTCATCTGAAAGATGTTCCAAAACCCGATGATACTGCGGACGCTCTTGCAATTGCGATTTGTCACGGACATACTGGAACGTCGCTTTTGTCGAAGATTAAAAACAACTAGGAGATGCCGATATGATTTACAGCGTGAGAGGAAAACTATCTCATTGGGAACAGGGTCTTGCAGTGGTTGAATGTGGGGGAGTGGGCTATGCCTGCCGTACCACGATGAATACGCTTGCCAAAATCCGCGATATGGAGGAGGTTACGCTCTTTACATACCTCCATGTTACGGAGAACTCATTGGATTTGTTCGGATTTGCGGATAATGCAGAACTTATTTGCTTTAAGCAGCTTCTTTCGGTTTCGGGAGTGGGGCCAAAGGCAGCGTTGTCTATCCTCTCCGATATTACTCCGTCCAAACTCGCACTGTGCGTAGCTTCGGGGGACAGCAAGACGCTCACAAAGTCGCCGGGTATCGGTGCGAAGATTGCACAGAGAATTGTCCTTGAACTAAAGGACAAGGTTGCAAAGGAACAGCACTTCACCGCGGCGGAACTTTCTTCTCCTGCACAAATGCCTTCTGACAGCTTGAGCGAGGCTATGGCGGCACTTGGTGTGTTGGGATTTGCTCCGCAACAGTGTGCGACCGCACTTATGGGTGCTGACCCTACTGCTTCTGTCGAGGAATTGATTAAGTACGCATTGAAGAAATTAGGATAAGAAGGTGGAGTGTTGAAAAACGATAATCTGAAAAAGGCTTCCTTGAACGCTTTGTTCCTTATTGTGGGGGCTTGTTTAGGAGTTTTGCTAGTTCTGTTATTGTTGCCTGACAGTTGGGAGGTTCTATTTCTTATTGTCGCACTTTTGGCAGTTTCAGTGATGGCTGTTTTATTCAAAACTCTGATAGACCTGTTTTTAGCTCCGTATCTGGGGCGGAGAAAGGCGGCACTTCGTGCGTTGGGACGAGAGGGTATTCGTATTGTACACAAGGACGAGGTTGCAAAGCTCGCTTATAAGGGGATATATTGTCTGTTGAAGGGTGATTTCCCAAAAGCAGAGGACTACCTCCAGCAATCGCTTGCACAGTCGGACGTTCGGCAGAATCAGTGTTTTTGCGTGGAGTGGCTGATTCATCTGTATGAAACGATTGAAAATGAGTCGAAACTTACTTGGGGCTACCGCAAAGCGGTGGAACTTGCTCCCGAAAATCCCGAGGCACAGTCCAGATTGGGACACGCATACTTCAATAACGGTAATCTCGAAAAAGCGGAATACTGTTTTGAACAGGCTCTCCGCTATGATGCGAATAACGGCTACTCTTACTTTAGCCTTTCGAAGATTTATCTGATACGCGGCGAGAACGAGAAGGCTTTTGAAACTCTTCAGAAATTGGAAAAAGTAAACGCACAGCACCCGCTGTGTCATGCGGCACTTGCGGATTACTATGCTATGCAGGGCGATAGGCAAAACGCAGAGGAAGAGTGCAAAAAGGCAGACCTTTGCGGAATTCAAAATCCCGATGAACTAAACAAGCGGATAAACGCGATGCTTTCATTCCATGAAACGGAGTTTTCGGGGGAGGATTTGCCCGGACTTTATTACCGCAGAATTGAGAAAAAAGACGAAACCGAAAAGACTGAAAAGGTGGAAGATACACAATAAGGTTGGGGGAAAATTATGCTTACAGTGTCAAATGACGATTTCGATTTTAACTCCGAAGAACGCATAGTTCAGCCCTCTGTAAGTGCGGCTGATGGTGATATTGAGTTATC
>JBJESA010000087.1:0-3465 GCA_051882535.1 Oscillospiraceae bacterium | reverse complement strand
CATTGCACCAAGTCCCATCATTGTAGAAACCACGGGTACGTCAGCCTTCACTGCAAAGTCACGCATCAGATTCACGCCGTTTCCGGTGAAAAGTCCGCCGCCTGCACAAATTAGCGGCTTCTTTGCACTCTTAAGTGCCGCAATCGCACGCTTAATCTGAAAGCCATTACCCTTTGTACTAGGACGATAGGAACGAATATCCACAGTTTCGGGATACTCGAAATCAATCTCAGCCTGCTGAACGTCAAACGGTACGTCAATAAGAACAGGGCCGCGTCTGCCGGTACCTGCTATGTAGAACGCCTTCTTGAACACATCAGCCGTGTCCTCAGGCCGCTTCAGCAGGTAGCTGTGCTTTACAAAAGGCTCCGCAGAACCGGTAATATCCGCTTCCTGGAACACATCACGACCAATCTGGTCGGAATTAACCTGACCTGTGATAATAACCATCGGTACAGAATCCATATATGCAGTCGCAATAGCGGTGATAAGATTCAACGCACCGGGACCGCTCGTCGCAACACATACGGCAGGCTTGCCTGTAATTCTTGCGAATCCGCTTGCCGCATGACCGGCATTCACTTCGTGTCTTACCAGCACATTACGAATCTCGCTGTTATATATTTCATCGTAAAAAGGGCAGATAGCCGCACCGGGATATCCAAAAAGCTGAGTAATACCCTCTGCTTTCAGACATTCCACCATTGCACGGGCAACTGTCATGCGTTCGCTTGCCAAAGTCAACATCCTCTCCGCTAATCCAAACTATTTCTATTATAACAAACCTTGTTCCAATTGTCAAGCACACAAACCAATTTTTTGAGATTTTTTTCACAAAACAATCCCTTAAATCAAAAAGCGGGGACTTTGCAGCCCCCGCTTCAGCTTGTTGAAAAAGTCTCGAAACAGGCTGGCGAGAAAGGTACAGATACGAGGAAACGGCTTGTCGGCCAGACTTTGTGCCTGCCGACAAGCCGTTGACGAAGTAGATGTGCCTTTATCGACAGCCTGATGTGGGGACTTTGCAGCCCTCGCTTATCCATCGTATTGCCAATCAGTATTTGTACGTATACGGCTGATAATCGAAAGGATTGGTTGCCTTGCCGTTCTTACGAACTTCAAAATGCAAATGATATCCTGTAGACCATCCCGTAGTACCAACAGCACCAATCGCCTCACCCCTGCTGACGAATTGTCCCTCTTTTACCTTGATGCTTCCGCAGTGTGCATAGAGAGTACTCATTCCGCCGCCGTGGTCAACGATTATGTAATTGCCATATCCGCCACCGCAAGAATCACGATAGTTCTTGCCGAAGTTATGTGTGCAGGTGTTGCTAACCTTGATTACTGTACCCGACTGAGCTGCAAATATGCTTGTACCGCCAATGCCGGCACCCGCAATATCAATACCGTAGTGCATACCGCCACGCCAGCCATCGTACCCGAAATATGTAGTAATTCGCTGGAACTTCGCACTTACAGGCCACATATAGCCGCCTGTGTATACCTCGCCGCTGCCATTCTGCTGAGCCTTGCGAATAATCTCCTCAATCTGCTTGTTGAGTTCTTCCACTTCCTCATTGCTCTGGTGGATTTCAGTTTTCAAGCCATCAACCTTGCTCTGAAGACTTTTATTCGCAGAAGCGAGGTTATTGAGATAAGTCATTTTAGTGTCGGCATACTCCTGAAGATCTTTCTTCTCCTGCTCGAATTCTGCCAGTTCCTTTTCAAAATCGGTCTTCTGGCGATTAAGACCGACCTTATCAACCTCAAGTGCTACAATATCCGCATTCAAAGCGTCGATAAGCGTTTCCTGATGCTGAATCGAATTCCGAAGACGAAGCATAAACTCCGCATTCTGACCGCTTATATTGCGAACCACGTCCGAATAAACAAAGTAGTCATACCAGTCATCGGAACCATTAAGCACAGGCATCACATTCGACGAGTCCGTCATATACATCGCACGAGCCAGCTTCGCAAACTTTTCAAGGTTCTCCTTATTCTGTTGTTCGAGTTGGGCTATCTGCTGCTGCTTTTGCTTAATCTCATTTTCCTTATCGATAATGGTGAGTTCAACCGCGTCAATCTCGTCCATCTTCTTCTGGATTTCCTGCATCTTTAAAGTGATGAGCTCACCTTTCATCTGAATCTCGGCATTCGTACCATCAATCTGTTCATTAACAACAGCCATTTCCTTTTCGTTGCTGGCGATGTTGCCGTTGAAGTTCTTAATCTGGCTTTCTCGCTGCTGATTTTTTGCGTTTATTTCCTTGATTTTTTCCTCAAGAGCTTCAATTTCCGATTTTGTGTCAGCACCGGCAATCAGCACTGCATTATTACTTAGGGTAGATGTCAGCAAAACAGCACTAAGTACTGCCGCACATATCTTCCCCACAAGCGGTAGTCTGAATCTTATTTTGTTGTTCCCCATACTATGCCTCTTTCTTAAATCAAATCCTTGGTTTTCCCCTTACGCATAATGCGGTATACAATTTCACAGAGCCCCAATCAATGCGTCTGTAAACGTTATATACAAGAATATTATAACGCTTTTAGCACATCTTGTCAAGTAATTTCACGTGAATTTCACAAGAATTTTCTGCCAATCGTTTTACAATACGGAATGAAACAGTTTATATATCAAACTTTTATGACACAAAAAAATTCTGAAAATTCAAAATGAAATTCAGAAAGGTATTTTTTCTGTATATGTTGAACAGTTATTTTTCAACATATTGTTGAGTATCTACAAAATTTTGAAAAACTGATGAAAAAATATAAAAAATTTCTTGCAAAATCTTTCGTGATGATGTATAATACACACGTAGACAAAGTTGTCACCAAATGCCGCTTTGCCTCTTTAAAGCAAAGCGGCATAAAATGTATATTTAGGAGGACATTCCAATGGCTTTAACAAACAAGTACCTTGCAGACCTTCTTGAAACTGTCAAGAAGAGAAACCCCGGCGAGCCCGAGTTCATTCAGGCTGTAACCGAAGTATTCGAAACCCTTCAGCCCGTTGCTGAAAAGCGTCCCGACCTTGTAGAGGCAGGCGTATTCGACAGAATCGTAGAGCCTGAAAGACAGGTCATCTTCCGCGTTCCGTGGGTTGATGATAACGGCAAGGTTCAGGTAAACCGTGGCTTCCGTATTCAGTTCAATTCCGCTATCGGTCCGTACAAGGGCGGTATCAGACTTCACCCGTCCGTATACAGCGGTATTATTAAGTTCCTCGGCTTCGAGCAGATTTTCAAGAACTCTCTTACCACTCTCCCCATGGGCGGTGCTAAGGGCGGTTCCGACTTCGACCCCAAGGGCAAGTCTGACGGAGAGGTTATGCGTTTCTGCCAGAGCTTCATGACTGAGCTTTGCAAGCACATTGGTGCTGATTGCGATGTTCCCGCAGGCGATATCGGTACAGGCGGACGTGAGATTGGCTATATGTTCGGTCAGTACAAGAGA
>JBJESA010000086.1:0-3522 GCA_051882535.1 Oscillospiraceae bacterium | reverse complement strand
AAAATGTATTAATGTGATATATTGAGTATATAGGATATACACAATATTAACAAAATGCATTTTGTATATCCTACCGGTATAAAATCTTTCGAAAGACTAGTGTGGCGGATGTTGAGGATTGTGTAGTCCTCTATATTTCGCACGGTAAAGAGGTGTCCATGAATATTTTAATTACTAACTCCGGCGGTGTTCCCATCTACGAGCAGATTGCGGGACAGATAAAGTCCATGATTCTCGGGGGAACACTTCATGAGGGCGACCCGCTGCCCTCAATGAGAGCACTTGCACAGGATCTTCGCGTGAGTGTTATCACTACAAAGCGGGCATACGAAATATTAGAATCGGAGGGGCTTATCGAGTCGTTTACGGGACGCGGCAGTTTTGTCACTGCTCAAAACCCCGAAATGCTTCGTGAACAGAACCTACGCGAAATCGAGCAGTATCTCTCCAAAGCCACCGAGATAGCCAAACGCAGTGGCGTTGATAAGCAGGAGCTTGCCGAGATTCTGTCTATGTTCTACGACGGCTGAAAGCTGTCGTGAGATGGTGTGCTGTTTGGAGAAATACCGAATTCGCCACACCGTTATTCGATTAACTCGAAAGGAGTGATGCTCTGTTATGGAGCATTGTTGTGATTATGGAAAAATGTATTGAACTAAAGAATGTCACAAGGGTGTACCCGAATTTCAGCCTGCAGGATATCAGTTTCTCTGTACCTTGCGGGTCGGTTGTTGGCTTTATCGGCGAGAATGGTGCAGGTAAATCCACAACGATAAAGGCTATTCTGGGACTGCTTAAAAAGGGAGAGGGCGAGATAACTGTTCTTGGAGAGAACGCGTCGGAGCTGTCCCCCGAAACAAAGGAGAAAATCGGCGTTGTGTTTGACGGGCTGGTATTCCCCTCAAATCTCAACGCAAAGCAGCTTGACCGCGTTATGTCCGGAATCTATAAGACATGGGAAAGCGATACTTTCTTCGCGTATCTGAAACGTTTTGGGCTTCCGCTCGACAAGAAATTCAAGACGTTCTCGCGTGGTATGGAAATGCGTCTTTCTATTGCAGCGGCACTTTCGCACAAAGCACAGCTGCTTGTGCTTGACGAGCCGACAAGCGGGCTTGACCCGATAATTCGAAGTGAAATACTTGATATCTTCCTTGAATTTATGCAGGACGAAACACATTCGATTCTTATTTCTACCCATATTACAAGCGACCTTGAACATATCGCGGACTATATCTGCTTTATACATGAGGGAAGAATCGTTTTCACCGAGGAACGCAACGATATGCTCGAAAAGCACCGTATTTTGAAATGCACCGATGAGGAGCTTGAGCGTATCGACAAGTCTGATATTATCGGAATGAGAAAGGGAAGATACTCCAACGAGGTGCTTACAAAGTCGGCTGACAAGTATCCCGATATCACCGCCGATGTTCCCTCTATTGAAGATATTATGGTGTACTATGTAAAGGAGCAGTAAGATGAGAGGCTTATTATACGCGAGCTTTCTGCTTAATAAAGGCTTTTTTATTGCCGGAGGGATAGCCACCGTTATATGCACCGTTATCGGTGTTGAGGTAATGATTGTGTGTGGAAATACGCTCGAGAGTATGGCGTTTATTCAGTCATTTGCTGTGGTGCTTCCTATTATTCCTATGGCAACATATTGCGAATGGTTGAGCAGGGATCTGGAGAAGAATTTGAAAAGCCGATTTGCTGATTACACTCTTGCTTCGGGGATATCCAAAAACAGATTTGTGCTTACCGAGCTTTGCAAAAATCTTTCTGTTCTGGCAGTCTGTGGCGTTACGGGTTGTTTGATGATGCTTATTTTCAATTTGGTAAATTCTTCGATAATCAGCGGTTCGCTTTTTACTTTGATAGGGGTTATTGCGGTTCTTTTCTGCACGATTGAATGGGTGTGTATTCCGCTGGTAATTACTCTGAAAAGTGCGGAAAAGGCGGGACTCATAGTCGGATTGATAATTGGCTTTGGTGTATGCTTGCCTGTGATGATTGTGAGTAACATTTTAAGTTCAGGTTATGAGAAAACGTTTTTGGAATCAACACTTAAGCTGATGGGCAAGCCGTGGATTCCATTCGCAGTGCTTGGTGTTTGTGCTGTGATATATGCGGTGATTTATTGGGCTGTGCTTTGCAGAGTAAAGAGGGGTGATGTTTGTTGAAAGGGCTGATCTTAAAAGACCTTTATTCGATAAGGTTCAACCTTGTTATGGCACTGCTTATTTCGCTTTTTCCAAATATGATACTTACCTTTGCGGGCGGTGGTATGTTTGTAGGATCACCGGATTATATCAAGGTAGTCTCCGTTATTCCATACGGTATGCTGAACTATCTTGCAATAACCACTTTCTCGTCTTTCGTGCTTAATACACTTGATTCGGATAAGGACTGTGGTTGGGCGAAACTGGTACGCAGTATGCCTGTTTCGGGCGGCGAGATTATTGGTGCGAAACTAATCTCAACTTATATCGTAATCGGGATATTGACTTTGGTTTCGCTCGCGTTCAATTCGTTGGGAATAATACTGTTCGGAATGGACGTGGAGCTTATGATTGTACTTCCGATATGTATGGGGCTTTTGCAGGTGATTACACTTTCGCCAACGTTTATGCTTGCAAACAGAATAGGCACGAAATATACTACGGTGATTTATCTTACAATGGTCGTTCTTATAGCCTGCGTCACAGTAGTGGTTATGGTAACGGGATTATGCGGTGATGTTTCGGCAACATTTTTACGAATAACATTTTACATAGGTCTGCCTATTATAGCGACAGCTGTTGCGGCGTTGTCATATTCTGTCGGAAAAAAACAGAACGAGTCTGATTTGTAAATTTAGGAGCTTTATTATGACGAACATCTTCAAAGGCGAACACTTTACCGATAAGGCAAGACAAGCAAAGTTTATGCCGAATATAGCGATAATACTTATCCTGTTTTTTCTGGTGAATATTGCGGGAGACGTGATATACTCCATTCCCCTTACAATTTTCCAGTTTTCATTAGCCGAGATTGATACAACAAGCGGGGTACCTGTTTTTAATTTTTCGGGTGACAATGCGGATTGGTATACTGCTTGGATGCTGTTGTTGACGATTGTCCCTGCAGCGGTGACAATTGTGTTCTGCCGTTTTATTGAGAAACGCAGTTTTGAGAGTATGGGACTGAAAAAGGAGAAGTTTCTTCCAAACTACGCAATTGGCTTGGCGATAGGCTTTGCGGCATATTCGGCAACTCTGGGTGTGACGATACTCGCAGGTGAGGCAAATTACGAGGGTGGAGCGTTCAGAAATCCCCTAGTGTACCTATTAATATGTATTGGTTGGATAATACAGGGTGCGGAGGAAGAAATCGTTTTTCGCGGATATCTGATGAGTTCTCTCTCAACTAAAATTCCTCTGTGGGCGGCGGTTCTTATCAGTTCTGCAAGTTTCGGAATTATGCACATCTTAAATGCTGGATTTACAATATTAGCGTGCGTGAACATCACGCTTGTGG
>JBJESA010000085.1:0-3537 GCA_051882535.1 Oscillospiraceae bacterium | reverse complement strand
GCTGCAGGCTCTCTATGATGCCACTAAAGGCAGAGCAAATGTCGTTGCAAGCGGTGGAGTTCATACAATCGAGGATATACACATCTGCAAGGAGATGGGGCTGTACGGTGCTATCTGCGGAAAGAGCCTCTATTCGGGAACTCTTGACCTCGCCGAAGCTGTAAGACTTGGAAAAGAATAGGAGTAGACTATGCTTGCGAAAAGAATTATCCCTTGCCTTGATGTAAGGAACGGCAAGGTAGTTAAGGGTGTAAATTTTGAGGGAGTAAAAGATGTCGGCGACCCCGTAGAGCTTGCTGTTGAGTACAACAAGCAGGGTGCGGACGAAATTGTCTTTTACGATATAACCGCTTCCTACGAGGGACGCGGTGTAATGCTTGACGTTGTAAGACGTACTGCTCAGCAGGTGTTCGTACCGCTTTGCGTTGGCGGAGGTATTTCCTCGGTTGAGGATTTCCGCGATACGCTCAGAGCGGGTGCGGATAAGGTTTCCGTAAACTCACAGGCTGTTAAGAACCCCAAGCTTATCAGCGACGCGGCGGAGATTTTTGGCAGTCAATGTGTAGTTGTGGGAATTGACGCTAAGCGTAATGACAAGGGCGGCTATTCCGTGTTTATCAACGGCGGCAGAGTAGATATGAACCTCGATTTGGGCGATTGGGTAAAGGAAATCTCCGAGCGTGGAGCGGGTGAGATTTGCCTGAACTCAATCGACACAGACGGTGTTCGCGGCGGTTTCGACATTGATATGCTCAACTTCGTGTGCGAACGTGTAAAAATTCCCGTGATTGCAAGCGGTGGCTGTGGAAAGATTGAGCATTTCTCCGAAGTGTTCGAGAAGACCAATTCTTCGGCGGCGTTGGCGGCTTCGCTGTTTCATTTCAAAGAACTGACTGTCGGCGAGGTTAAAGACCATCTCAGACAGCATAACATTTCAGTGAGGTAAGACTATGAGCGAAATTACACAGCTTGATTTGAAGAAATTCTTCAAAAAATCGGAGCTTATTCCCGCAGTGGTACAGGACGCAGAGAACGGCGAAGTTCTGATGCTTGCGTATATGAATGAAGAAAGCCTCGGAAAGACGTTGGAAACAGGCTACACCTGGTTCTGGAGCCGTTCGCGTCAAGAACTCTGGAATAAGGGTGCAACTTCGGGACATCTGCAAAAGGTTGTTGAAATTTACGGCGACTGCGATGATGATACGCTTCTTGTCAAGGTAATTCAGACGGGAGCGGCTTGCCACACGGGAAACAGGACTTGCTTTTTTAATCAAATCAAGTAAAGGAGAAAAACAATGACAGACGCATTCAAGGAAATGTACGACGTAATCGTAAACCGTCGTGATAATCCCCAGGAGGGAAGCTATACTTGCTATCTTTTTGAGAAGGGAATCGACAAAATTCTCAAGAAGTGTGGCGAGGAAACCATGGAGATGGCTATTGCCGCCAAGAACAAGGACAATGATGAACTCGCGGAGGAAATCAACGACGTTCTTTACCATATGGCTGTGCTGATGGTTGAGCGTGGACTCTCCGTGGAGAAGGTAGATGAGATTATGCGTGAGCGTTCCAAGAAAATTGGCAATCTTAAGCAGTTTCATGTAAGCGATCATAACACATAAGCATAGCAGGGGTGTAGAATAAGCATTTCATCTCTGTAAAAATTTCCAAAAGGATATTGCTTTTTTAGGAAAAGTGTGTTATAATTATAACAAAGGTAGGCTTGTGCCCAGAATACAGTAAAGTGTGTTTGAAATCACAGGCAGGCTAAATCAATTGAAAAGGAGATTTAATCATGTTAGTTTCCGCAAAAGAAATGCTTAACAAGGCTCGTGACGGCAAGTATGCAGTAGGTCAGTTCAACATCAACAACCTTGAATGGACTAAGTCTATTCTCACTGTTGCTGAAGAACTCAAGTCGCCTGTTATTCTCGGCGTATCCGAGGGTGCGGGTAAGTATATGACAGGCTACAAGACCGTTGTTGGTATGGTAAAGGGTATGCTTGAGGAGATGAACATCACCGTTCCTGTTGCTCTTCACCTTGACCACGGCTCCTTTGAGGGCGCTCAGAAGTGCATCAGAGCAGGATTTTCTTCGATTATGTTTGATGGTTCTCATTACTCTATTGAGGAAAATATCGAAAAGACTAAGATTCTTGTTGACGCTTGTAACGTTCTCGGTATTTCCATCGAGGCAGAGGTTGGCTCTATCGGCGGTGAGGAAGACGGCGTTGTAGGTGCAGGCGAGTGTGCAGATCCTAACGAGTGCAAGCAGATTGCAGATCTTGGCGTAACAATGCTTGCTGCAGGTATCGGAAACATTCATGGTAAGTACCCCGCTAACTGGCCCGGTCTTTCTTTCGAAACTCTGCAGGCTGTAAAGGAGAAGGTTGGCGATATGCCGCTTGTACTCCACGGCGGTACAGGAATCCCTGAGGATATGATTAAGAAGGCAATTTCTCTCGGTGTTGCAAAGATTAACGTTAATACCGAGTGTCAGCTGTCCTTTGCAGACGCTACCAGAAAGTATATCGAAGCAGGCAAGGATCAGCAGGGCAAGGGCTTTGACCCCAGAAAGCTTCTCGCTCCCGGTGCAGAGGCTATCAAGGCTACTGTTAAGGAGAAGATGGAACTGTTCGGTTCTGTTGGCAAGGCTTAATCCGGTTAAATTTTTTCGGAGGAGCACCGAGAGGTGCTCCTTCTTTCTATTTTGCTAAAAAATTTCCGAAATCTCTTGAAATCTTTGGGTAAATATGGTATACTAAAGGCAGATATATTTGATTATGAAAGGATTTTTGAAGTGAATATAGCAGTTGTAGGATTGGGACTTATAGGCGGTTCGATTTGTAAGGCTTTGAAAGCGAACACATTCAACCATATTATGGGTATCGATACCGATAAAGAAACCATTAGAAAGGCTCTTGAGCAGGGTGCAATTGATGAGGAGATAACCCCTGATAAACTGGGCGAGGCGAATATTACAATTGTTGCACTCTATCCCATGCAAATAGTGCAGTTTGTCAAGGCGAATGCTGACAAGTTCAAAAAAGGCTCTATTGTAATGGATATCTGCGGTGTAAAGGGATATGTCGTGAATAACTGTACTCCGGTTCTGGAGGAGCAGGGTGTTATCTTCATAGGTACTCACCCCATGGCGGGAACGGAGCATTCGGGATTTGATTATTCGTCGGCTGAGCTGTTCAATAAGGCGAGTTTCATCATTACCCCCACGGAGAAAACTCCCCAGATTGCGATAGACCTGGTATCTACCCTTGGTGCGTGTATGAAGTTCGGACAAGTGGTTATTGCAACTCCCGAACAGCACGACAGCAATATTGCATACACCTCTCAGCTTGCACATATTGTATCTAATGCGTATGTTAAAAGTCCTTCGCTGTTCAGAGCAGACGGATTCTCGGCAGGAAGTTTCCTCGACCTTACAAGAGTGGCATACCTTAATGAAGATATGTGGTCCAGTCTGTTTATGTGCAATAAGGAAGCACTTCTCTTTGAGGTAAACAGTATCATTAATTCGCT
>JBJESA010000084.1:0-3557 GCA_051882535.1 Oscillospiraceae bacterium | reverse complement strand
ATATTCTATATCTCCGCTGCGTAACGCTCTTGCCGCGTCAAGCGTAAGCTGAATGTAGTTGTAGGAATAAGCACATTCCCTCTCGAACACCTTTTCGGAATTCTTATCGGGCGAGGGGTTATTGGAAACGGTCACAGCACCATTTGCAGATGCGACTGTTCCATCGTCTGCTACGGTAACGTAATTCGCCGTTCCGAATGCAGTGTCAAGTGCGGTCTGAATAGCCGTCTTGTTTGCGGCGGCGTCTGCACCCGCAGTAAAGGTTATATTCTCCATTTTGTTGCCAACGATGAACTTCAGCGAATATTCCTTGCCGTCCTCAAGCGTTGTCAAATCAATCTTGTAGTTCTTGGTTTCGCCGAGGTCTATAGCGGTTTCTCCCGTTCCCGCTGTCGCTTCTTCCAGCTTTACGTTCGAAGTAGTACCGTTCTTGGTGTAGGTGAACTTTCCGCTGTTGTCGATTTTCAGCTTGCCGAGCGGGTCGCCGTTGCTGTCAACAAACTCCTTGTCAAATGCCTTGGCGATTGCAGTTTTGGTATCGGAAACAGTCTTTCCCGCCTCGAAGGTTATCTTCTTGGTTTCAGTACCTATCGTTGCGTTAATAACATAAGTCTTGCCACGTTCGAGCTTTGCAAGATTGAGGGAGTTTGTTTCCGTCACGGGTGTTGAGGAAGTGGTGATGTTTGCCAATTCATACGCCGATGTTATTTCTTCCTTATTACTATCAGCACTCATATTCAACTTAACGGAAGTGCCCTCGCTGGTTACTATGCCCTTAGTGGGGTCGTTCGGAGAGATGTTTACAACTCCCTCGCCGAATGCCTCGTCCAGTGCTTTCTGGAAGTTCTGAACCGTGATGTCCTCGCGATAAATCGGGGCGTTCGGGTCGGAGAGATTATCAGCCCCCGCCTCAAATTCGATTGTCTTTTTCTCGCCCGTGCCAAGCTCCACATCGAGCTTGTAGGTCTTGCCCTCTTTAAGTTCGCTGAGGCTCAGTCGGTACTTGTTGGTGTAGTTGGAATCATTGTCTACAACAAGCTGGCTGGTGTGCTTTTCTGCGGGGTAGGGGTTGTTGACTACGGAAACTACGCCGCCGTCAACCGCGTCACCCATAGCATCTCTCAGACTGATAACACCCTGTGCGTCCATTTCGGGGTAGTTGTTGCCTGCGGTAATTTCCTTTCTGTATTCGTATTGGAGGAGTCTGTTTATCTCCGCGACATTTTCCGCCTGAGTAGCCTTACCCGTGAAGGTAATTTCCTTCTTCACATCGCCCGCGTATACAAGCAGGCTGTAGGTTCTGCTCTCCTGAATAGAGGAGAGGTCAACGTCAGCCACTCCCCGCTCTGCACCGCAGCCCGAAACCTCGGGGCCGTTGAACGAAATCTTAAGCACGGAATCGGGGTCGATTTCGTGAGTTTCCTGATCAACCGCCATTCCAAGTCCGATATCGACATTTACATCATTCGAATACGGGAACTTTGTATAGTCCTTCATTGCGTTTACGGGAACGCCGTGATAGGTAACGGTCGCCGCGTGTCCGTCCGAGTCGTTGACGATTGCGAAAGGCATACTGTCATCGCTCTCACCGCCGAAAATCGCACGTCCCGCACTGTCGGTGTTGAATATGGAGCAAAGTTCCTTTGCCTTGGTTTCCAACTGCTGTGCGTATATGTCCAGATCCTGATAATCCTTGGTGGTGTTGCACGCCGCGATAATCGTTTCACGGATAATCGCCATCTGCTCTGACACTTGAATAAGCGAGGTTTCCGCCTCGGTGTAGAACTTCGCCGCAACCTTCAGATTTTCCTGATGCTGGGTGGAGTAGTACTGCGACTTTCTCACGTTGAGCGCCTTTGCAGCCGAAAGCGGAGCGTCAGACGCACGCGAGAACTTACGCTGCGTGGTGATTCGGTGCTCCGATTGGTTTTTCAAATTCAGCACGCGGTTGAGGTCGCGGTTGTAGCCCCTCATCAGCGTGGGATTGGTTATTCTCATATATTACCTCCGAAAATGCGGGTATCTTACAGTCCCACTCTGCCCGTGCCGTTTATCAGCTTGTCGAGCAGGTCGTCAAGGGTGGTCACCACTCTGGACGAAGCGTTGTACCATTTCTGGTAGTTGAGCATATTGATGCCCTCCTCGTCCATCGACACCGCCGAAACATCATCTCTTGCGTCGAGCAGGGAGTCAACGGTGTACTGTGCGGTTTCGTTGCGGCTGTTCTCGTACTCGATGGTCTGACCGAGGCGGTTGCTGATGAACGCGATATACTCGTTCACGCTGCCCTCAAAGTCGTGTGCCGTGCCGAACTTGATATCGTGGTTGTCAAACTGCGAGATAAGATAAAGCACATTGGTGTTCTGGAGAGTAACCTTGCCGGTAACCTCGTCCTTCACCTCGTCATAGCCGTACTCGTACATTCCGGTCATCGGGTCTTGCCGTCTTACCTTGCCTATCATCGTGGGGTCCTGCTCCCACGAATCGGATACTCGAATGTTGCCCGCTGTAATAACAGCGTCTTTCTGACTTGGCACGAACATATTTCTCGACTCGTCAATATTGCCGTAGTTCGCAGTGTTGAAGGTGTTTGCAACGGTTCTCGCGAACTCGTCAATCGCGGTCTTGTAGTACGCGATACCGTAGTAGTTGTTCTGATGTCCGGTAGCGTAAACGCCGTTTCCGTTAATCATATTGTAGTAGGACTTAAGCGAACCCGCGGTCAGGTTGAAGTTGTCGCCGCTCTCCCAGAAAAGAATCGCCTGTCCGTAAATATCGTAATCCTTCATCAGAATCCGATTGGTCTTGAATTCCTCGCCGTTGAGGATAGTCACACCGCCCATCTTCACGGAGAATGCACCGTTTTCGTGGCGTTCCACCTCAATGTCGCCGTAGGTGGCAAGCTCGTCAATGTAGAGGTTCATCTCATCGAGAAGTTCGTTGGGGTCGTATCCCTCGGGGTAGTGGAATTTCTCCTTGACAATTTTGTCGTTGAGTGTGTTCATCTCATCGGTTAGGTGGTTGATGTATTCAATTGTATCTTTAAGCTCGTTTACATAGGTGGTTTCCACCTCGGTGAGCTTCATATCGTAGTCGTTAAGCAGTCGGCAGAGGTTCTTCGCGGTGTTTACGCAGATTGTTGCAACCTCGGAGCTGTCCGGCTTCTCACCGGAGTAGTCCTGCAGTGAGTTGAAGAACTGCTGAGTGAAGTACTGCAAGCCGTCCGTTTCGAAGTTGTCGAGAACGTCCTCCAGCTCGCTGAGGATATTGGTAGCCGTTTCGCTCTCCGCCTCGATTGCGACATTCTCGCGGTAACGCTTGTCTATGTAGATGTCGCGAATCTGGCTTACGCCGTATGCATTTACGCCCTGTCCCGCCATGGAGAGGGAACTTGAGGGAGAAGACCAACGCAAATCGCGGTTTCCCATATAATACTGAGCATACAAATCCACACGCTGTCTTGTATAGCCGGGCGTGTTGATGTTGGACACGTTGTTTCCCGTAACATCGATACTCTTCTGTGCCAACTGGAGCGTACGCTTTTGTGTTTCAAATCC
>JBJESA010000083.1:0-3583 GCA_051882535.1 Oscillospiraceae bacterium | reverse complement strand
CTATTCTCGAGACGGAATAGTGGCTGCTCTGGAACGATTCTTTCATAAGCTGGAGGCGGATTTGACGGTGCTTTCTACCCTATCCCCGGTGGTTTGAAAGAGTGCTTGCGTGAATATGAACCTGAACTGCTTGTAGCAACTTCCGAGGGTGCGGATAAGGTTTATGGTGACCTAGACAATTATCTCCAGTCGGACAAAAAACACGTTCCCACTGTGTATGATGTTCTTAGCTGTGAGTTTGGCTGTAATGTCGGCGTTGGTGCACGTGATGATATAAACAGTTTCAATGCCTACGACATTATGATAAACGCACGAAAATGGTCGTCTAAGGTAAACACGAAAGACCGTTTCCACAAGAAAATCTTCAAGACATTGAAGATGGAAGATTTTATACGCACATATCAGAACAGATGTACCTATGAGAAGCCGTCCGAGGACAAGCTCAATGAAATTTTCAACTCAATGGGTAAGACGACACCCGCAGAGAGGACTATCAATTGCCATGCCTGCGGTTACAAGAGCTGCCGTGATATGGCGATTACCATTTTCTATGGAAACAACACTCCCCATAACTGCGTTGTTTTTGAAAAGCACCAGATAGCGGAGATGTCCAAGAAGATTGAGCATAACAATGCCATTCTTGCTGATGCGGTTGCGGAAATTACCAAATCGATGAATACGCTTTCCGAGAAAGTTTCACCCATTCACGAGCAGACTGCACAGAATTCCGATAAAAATGATGCTATCAAGAACGATATGAAGACGCTTGATGCGAATATAAAGAATATTCTGAACCATGCATCAGGAATTGTGGATTATGTTTCTAAAATCGGCGTAAATATTGGTGAGTATGAGCGTATTCTCGACAAGATAAAAGGCATTTCTGAGCAAACCAATATACTTGCAATTAATGCCTCTATTGAGGCGGCAAGTGCGGGACAGTTTGGCAAGGGATTTGCGGTTGTAGCGGGCGAAATCAGAAGCCTTGCGGTCAAGAGTGCGGATACCGTAAAGGCTGCCGAACAGCATACCAAGGAAATCTTGGGTAGTATCGACGGCATTAAGGAATCCTCGGATACCATTATGACGGATGTCAACGGTACAATCAGCAATGTCAAGAATACCGATTCCTCCGTAGACGAACTCAACAAGGGTCTGTTATTTATCAACGAGAGTATGACCGAGATTGCACGGATTATCGAGCAAGTATCTGCAATTGCAAATAATCTGAAGATATAAAGCCCCATCTGCTTCGTCAACGGCCTGTTGGCAGGCAAAAAGCCTAGCCAACAGACTGTTTCCTCGCATCTGGAGCTTTATCGCCAGCCTGTTCCATAAGCTAAGAGGGACGTAAACGCGTCCCTCTTGTTTTTATTTTCTTGAACGTGATATTATCGAACCTATCGCAAAGAATACACCAAACACCACAATATTCACGCATACAATGCTTGCTCCGCAGGGGGTATTCGCGGCATAGGAAATTATCATACCAAGAACAAAAGTCACAACGGAAATTACTGCCGAACATATCGTTACCGAGCGAAAACTTTTGAACACCCGCATTGAGCAAAGTGCCGGAAAAATAATCAGGCTGGAAATCAGCATACTACCCATCAGCCGCATACCAATTACTATTGTAATTGCGGTTAGCAATGCTATAAGCATATTGTAGAAGTTGACGTTGATTCCTGTTGCCTTAGCGAAGTTTTCGTCAAAGGTGATTGCGAAGATTTTTGTATACAGTACCACGAACATCAGGATAACCGCTAACGCCAGCACAACGCTTATTACTACATCTCCCCTGCTTACGGACACAATGCTTCCGAACAAGTAGCTGTTTATATCGATGTTCATTCCCTTGGAAACTGAAACTGCCATCACGCCGATTGCAAGTGCACCGGTTGATATAAGTGCAATTGCCGCATCACCGTTAATTTTGCTGTTTGACGACAATCTAAGGAGCAGAAAAGCCGCAACGATAACCACAGGAATTGCCACCGCCATAGGTGCCAGATTCATCACAGCGGCAACTGCCAACGCACCGAATCCAACGTGAGATAATCCATCGCCAATCATTGAATAACGCTTCAGCACCAAGCTCACACCAAGGAGTGCAGCACACAGCGACACCAAAATTCCCACGATAAGTGCCCGAACCAGCACAGGAGCGGACAAAATCTCAGAGAAAATCTCAATCATCGTTTGCACCGCCCTTCAAAAATCCCGAAGCATCGCTATTGAGAAAGTCTTTTACTGTTCCGAAGAACCAACCGTCCTCACGCATACAGAGAATATTTTTGGCATATTTCAAAGCAGCGGAAATATCGTGCGTTACCATAATAACAGTAACGCCACTTTTGTTGATTTTTGCGATAAGCTCGTAAAGTTCGGTTGCCGCAATCGGGTCAAGACCCGTTATAGGCTCATCAAGGAGCAATAGCTTTTTTGTGGCACAGAGTGCTCTTGCAAGAAGAACTCGCTGCTGCTGACCGCCCGAAAGTTCGCGGTAACTACGTTTTATCAAATCGTCAATTCCAAGACGCTTCATATTACGAATTGCAAGACGATATTCTTTTCCGGAGTAAAACGGCAGAAATCCGCGGGAATTAAGACATCCTGACAACACAACTTCTTTCACGCTTGCAGGAAAGTCGCGTTGTACGCCTGTCTGCTGGGAGAGATAGCCGATTTCTTTTTGTTTCAGTCCGTCTGAAAACTCGATAGAGCCGCTCACAGGCTTTTTCAACGATAAAAGAGCCTTGACAAGCGTGCTTTTACCGGAGCCATTCTCACCAACAATGCAAAGATAGTCGCCGTTATCCACATTGAAGGAGAGATTTTCAATCACCGTCATATTTTCGTATGATAGTGAGATGTTGTTTACCTTAATTAGTGACATTATGCAAGTACACCCTCAAGCATTCTGTAATTTCGTTCCATAAGGGACACATAAGTTTCCCCTGCTTGGAAATCATCGGCTGTAATATTGTGGCAAGTGTGGAATTCTGCTGTTGATACTCCCGTATCTTTTGCCAGAGTATCCGATAATTTATGGTTAGAGAGTTCTATATAAAATACTGTTTTTACCGAGTCTTCTTGTTTTAGCTTCTCGGTGAGGAAAGCAATCATTTGGGCGGAAGGCTCCGTTTCACTGCCACAGCCCGGGAAAGCCGCATAGTAGTTCAAGTCGTATTCCTTGAAAAAATACAGAAGCGGGAATCTATCTCCAAAAATAAAATAACGCCTTTCGTTCGCGAGAAGTCTGCTGAAACGACTGTCAAGGTCATTTATTTCAGCAATATAGCTGTTGGCTGACTGCTCGTAAAGTGCCGAGTTTTCGGGATTGAGTTTGATTGCCGCATCTCTTACGCTTGCGACAATTTTTGCTGCGTTCTTGGGAGAAGTCCAGATATGCTCGTCGTACTCCTCTTCTTCGCCATCATGATGCTCGTGTTCTTCGGCACCTTCGATATGCTCCTCCTCAAGAGCCTCAACCGAGTCCATCATTCTGAGCGTATTCAGCGACTTGGAATCGTCTGATTCAAGAATATTCTCCACCCAGACATCGGACTCGCCGCCGTTG
>JBJESA010000082.1:0-3613 GCA_051882535.1 Oscillospiraceae bacterium | reverse complement strand
AAGGTGCAATCTGGAAGTACTTATCAAAGCCCGAAACCATATAAATCTGCTTGAAAATCTGCGGTGCCTGCGGCAGAGCATAGAACTTACCGTGATGCTTACGGCTAGGAATAAGGTAATCTCTCGCGCCCTCGGGAGAAGATGTGGAGAGAATCGGAGTCTGAAGCTCCAAAAATCCCATCTCGCTCATCTTGCTGCGGAGGAAAGAAATAACCTTCGAACGGAACACGATATTGTCGTGCATCTTCTTGTTTCTGAGGTCGAGGTAACGGTATTTCAGACGAACGTCCTCGCGGGTTTCGCGGGAGGTTGCAATCTCGAACGGGAGATTCTCAGCAGTAACCTTACCGAGAATTCTGACTTCCTCTGCCTCGATTTCTACCTTACCTGTTTCAATCTTGTCATTGTAGGTGGACTCGTCACGCTTAAGAACGGTACCGGAAACGGAAATCGCACACTCCTTGTGGATACCCTCCAGCAGACTCTCATTGTGGAATACCACCTGAACTTCACCGTAGTGGTCACGCAAGTCAATAAACATAATTCCGCCGTGGTCACGGATATTTGCTACCCAACCCGCAGCACGCACTTTCTTACCGATATCATTTTCGCTTACCGCATTGCAGTATTGGGTGCGGTATTCATTCTCTCGGAACATATTATTTCAATCCTTTCAAGAAATTTTGAACAGAAAAAATTCGGAAATAATCCGAAATACAATCCAACAATTTATTATACCACTAAAACCGGATTTTGTCAAGGAAAAATGCGGTATAACCAACAAAATTTTTTCTTATTCTCAAAAAATCCCTTGACAAGAGAGGGTATTTTACGTATAATAATTAATGTATTTGAAATACAGACTGTCGATAAAGCCCCATCTGCGTCGTCAGCGGCACCACGGCAGGCACAAAGCCTAGCCGTGGTACCGCTTCCTAGCATCTGGAGCTTTCTCTCCAGTCTGTTCTAACACTTTTTCAATAAGATGATATTACTAAGAGGGATTAAAAATGGCTGATTTAAAGCACGAAATAGAACGTCGCAGAACGTTTGCAATCATCTCCCACCCCGACGCGGGTAAAACCACACTTACGGAAAAATTCCTGCTTTACGGAGGAGCAATCGCCCTTGCAGGTGCTGTTAAGGGAAAGAAGAATACTCGTCACGCTACCTCCGACTGGATGGAGATTGAAAAACAGCGTGGTATCTCGGTTACAAGTTCGGTAATGCAGTTTAATTACGAGGGATTCTGTATCAATATTCTGGATACCCCCGGTCACCAGGACTTCTCCGAGGATACCTATCGTACTCTTATGGCTGCGGACTCTGCGGTCATGGTAATTGACGCTGCTAAGGGTGTCGAAAACCAGACAAGAAAGCTGTTCAAAGTATGCGTAATGCGTAATATTCCGATTTTCACTTTCATCAACAAGATGGACAGAGAAGCACGCAACCCGTTTGATTTGCTTGAAGAAATTGAGAACGAACTTGGAATCAAGACCTACCCCGTCAACTGGCCTATTGGCTCGGGTAAGGATTTCAAGGGAGTATACGACCGAGAGAAGCGTCATATCATCTCCTTTGAAATGAATAACGGTATGAACTACGGTACAAAGGAAGTTGCTGCTACCGAAGCAGACCTCAATGACGATAACCTTGCCGACCTTATCGGCGAAAGCAATTACCGTCAGCTTAAGGACGATGTTGAACTTCTCGACGGTGCAAGCGAGGAGTACGACGCAGAACTTGTAAGCAGCGGTAAGCTGTCCCCCGTTTTCTTTGGCTCGGCACTTACAAACTTCGGAGTAGAACCGTTTCTGGAGAGCTTCCTTAAGATGACTCCCCCGCCGCTTGCACGCAGCACCGAGAGCGGCATTGTAGATCCGTTCGACAATAATTTCTCTGCGTTTATCTTTAAAATTCAGGCTAATATGAACAAGGCACACCGCGACCGTATCGCATTTATGCGTATTTGCAGTGGTAAGTTTGATAAAGATATGGAAGTTCTCCATATTCAACAGAACCGTACAATGCGTTTGTCACAGCCTCAGCAGATGATGGCAAATGACCGTGAAATCATCTCCGAAGCCTATGCGGGAGATATCATCGGTGTGTTCGACCCGGGTGTTTTCTCAATTGGCGATACCGTTTGTTCTCCGGCTAAGAAGGTGAAGTTTGAGGGTATCCCCACATTCGCACCCGAGCATTTTGCACGAATCCGCCAAAAGGATACACTTAAAAGAAAGCAGTTTATTAAGGGTACAACCCAAATTGCACAAGAGGGTGCTATACAGATTTTCTCCGAGCCACAGACAGGCTTTGAGGAAGTAATTGTTGGTGTTGTAGGAGTACTTCAATTTGAAGTTCTCGAATATCGTCTAAAAAACGAGTACAATGTCGATATTATCCGTGAAGACCTCTCCTATGAGTATATCCGCTGGATAACCGATGAAAAGCGTCTTGAAGGCGGTCTGGACGAGCTTAGAAAGCTAGTCCTCACCTCCGACACTAAACTCATTCAGGACGTTCGCGGAAACTATCTGCTTATCTTCACCTCCGAATGGAATATCAAGTGGGCTCTCGACAAAAACGAAGGACTTACCCTCGCCGAGTTCAACAGAGATTAAGCGTTTTATGCCTCGATTATAATTCAATCAACAAAAAAATGCCGATTTCGACAACCGAATTCGGCATTTATTTTTGTACTAGCGTAGTATAATAATATTACAAGCGGGGTGATGATGTGGTAATATACGCTGATGTGCTGGTGATACTAAACCTCTACATAAACTATTTTCTTATTCGCACCTCGGCACTTTTTATGCGACGGCACATCACACGCAAACGGTGTTTTCTCGCAGCTTTGACAGGTGCAATTGGTTCTTTGATAATCTTGCTGCCGCCACTGCCGTTTTGGGTGATTTTTCTGGAGAAAGCTGCTCTCTGTTCGCTTATCACGTTTATTTCATTCGGGAAACAGAAGCCCTCGGATTTCGCAGTAAGCGTTCTTTTCTTTTTGACTGTGAATTTTATATTTGCAGGGCTTATGCTTGCTTTAGAAAGCATACTAACTCCGTACAGTATGTTCTGCGGAAATGGGGTTTGCACTTTTAACATTCCTCTTGGTGCAGTCGTTGCCTTTACCATTGCGGCATATTGTGTTGTAAGGTTGGTGCGGTTATTCTCCGATAAGCGTATACGGACAAGTCAAGTATGTGATGTACGTATTCAACTTGGGGAGAATTTGCTCACTCTACGCGGACTTTGCGACACCGGCTGTGAAATCTGCGATATCTTTAGCGGAAAACCTATTATCGTATGCGAAGCCGAAAAAATCCAAAGTATCACCCCTGAAGAAATCCGTACATATCTTAGCGGACAAATCCCCGATAATACCGGAATAAGGCTTGTCCCCTATAAAACAGTATCGTCCGAATCACTGCTCCCCATCTTCAAAGCGGACAAAGTATTCATAAACGACAAACCAATTGACGCCTTTATCGGTGTATCGGCAGTTTCTCTTGGAAACGATATAGATTGCGTATTTAACCCCAAAATAATATCAATTTAAATATGGAGGAATAGCTATGTTAAAAGCAATTTTTGAGAAAAT
>JBJESA010000081.1:0-3616 GCA_051882535.1 Oscillospiraceae bacterium | reverse complement strand
CCTCTACAAAGTCGCCCTCCTCTACGTAAAATCGCTCGATAACAAGCGGCAGGGTGCTGGTGATATCGTACTCTTTGGTGAATGCGAGTTCTCCGCTCCCCGAAACGCTGTCGGTGATTGTCTTAAGACTTGGGGAGAGCGTGGAGAAAGCGGGTGCCCCGCTCTCTACCGCACTTGGGATTCCGCTTACGACAACAGCGGCGACAATGCAGGTGCCGAGAATTATGGCGGCGGTTTTGGGAATAGTCATTCTATATCAATCCTCTCATAATTTATAAGAATAGTTTTTCCCGATATCGGGAAAAAATTCCTTCAGAAGGAAATAAGTTCCTCTAAAATCAGCGACCAGCACCGCCAGAAGTTCATACGTGCGATATCCGACTTGGCGACAATCTCCGAGCGGAAAATCTCCGCTCCGTCCAGCGTCACCAGATACTCCCCTAGGAACTGTCCCGCCGAAACGGGAGCTTCGCACTCCTCGACAAACGTGTATTCGTACTTTACATCGCCGCTTCGTCCTTTTTGGATAACGCAGTCCGCACCTTGGTTCTTGACAATCGGTTCGACTGTGCCGTCAATGCCGCGGGTGACTTTTATCGGGAGAAGCCGCGAAAAGTCGATTTCGGGCGTGAATTTCTCGAACGAATTAAAGCCGTAGTCGAGCAGTTCCGACACGGAGGAGAAACGTTCGTCGTCCGTTTCACAGCCGAGCGACACGGCGACCAGCCGCATATCCCCGCGTTCCGCACACGCAGTAAGGCATCTGCCCGCATTGTCGGTTGTGCCCGTTTTTCCGCCGAGAAGCCCCTTGTACGTGCGAACAAGCCTGTTGGTGTTTACAAGCTGCGTTTCGCCGCCACGCAGGTAGTCAAGCCACGTGAGAAACCAACCGCGATAGACGTCGTGCTTCATAAGTTCGGCGGTGACAATAGCTATATCGCGGGCGGTGCTGTAGTGGCCGCTGTCGTCCAGACCGACGCAGTTGGTGTAGCGGGTGCCGGTCATGCCGAGCTGCTTGGCACGGGCGTTCATTCGTTTGACGAACTGTGCTTCGCTGCCGTCCGAATGTTCGGCGAGGGCGACGCAGGCGTCGTTCGCGGAACTTACGATAACCGCTTCCAGCAGTTCCGCGGCGGTTAGTTCCTCGCCCGCAGTCAGCCAGATAACGGAGCCTTCGGTGGAGGCTGCCGCAGAACTCGCCTTAATCTTTTCTTCAAGCGACAGTTTTCCCGCTTCGATGTCCTCCGCCCACAGCAGCAGCGACATCACCTTGGTGACAGAAGCCATAGGCAGCCGCAAATCGGGATTCTGGGAGAAAATAATCTGACCTGTGTTCACCTCGTACAGGATACGTGCTTTTTGGGGTGCGGGGGAGGCGGTTTCGGCAGCGGCGGTAAGAGTGGACAGCATAAGCGAGAACAGGGTGGCTAGTGTGATGACGGTATATTTTAAACGTTTCATTTCGGTGAATCTCCTTTGGTAGTTCAAGGAGTATTTTGTCCGAAAATGGGGGAAGTATACTAGTAGCCGAGTGATTTAGGGGGTGTGGGCAAAACGACGGATTTTGTACGTCGCTTAAGCGTCAGCACCCATACGGAATAAAAAATAGCCCCCTCCCCCCATCGGGTGCTAAATCTCGTGCTATACCTATTATAATATAGGGCGTGAAAATCCCTTTTCCACCGCCCAAAACCTAGTCAAAATCCCCTTTTTTATGTTGTTTGTGCAAAGTGCATAAAATATTGGCTGAAATTAGTCAAAAATTCTCTGTGGTTTTGGCGTAAAATTTGCATTGGGTGCTTGAAATTCGGGGCTGTTTGTGGTAAAATATCTTTTGTGATTGCGATTTGTGCAATCGATGGCTATGAGGTCGGAGGTTGCCGCGGTTTCGCGGGTAATTTCGACGGAGCTATGTTCGGGTTGAACTCGGGCGAAAAGTTATTGAGCGTGTTTCCACAGAAATGCACGGGTGCGTAACGCCGCGTTTGAGCTGCGAAATGTCGCATTACAGTGCGGAATGTTGATTGGACTTGTCGGTTTGTTAAAGTGTTCGGGACAGCCCGAAAAACTAACAGGAAGCGTTTGGAAACGTTCCGGAACGTTGAAAACGCTTTTTCGTAAGTCTTAAATCACGGAACACACGGCTCGGTGGATTTTTCAAACTGAGGATTGACAAAGTTAAAACGAAAATTCACAAGCAAGTAGAAAGGTTGAAAAATCATGGCAACAGAAAAGGTAAGAATCAAGATTAAGGGTTACGAGCACAGCGTGGTTGACGCTGCTGCCGCAAAGATTGTTGACGCTGCAAAGCGTGGCGGAGCAAGAGTCGCAGGTCCGATTCCGCTTCCTACCGACAAGCAGGTCGTAACCATTCTGAGAGCGGTTCACAAGTACAAGGATTCTCGCGAGCAGTTCGAGCTGCGTACTCACAAGCGTCTTATCGACGTTATCAACCCCACTCAGAAAACTGTTGAGGCTCTCCAGTCGCTGGAGCTCCCCGCAGGTGTAGAGATTTCAATGGACGTTTAATAAGTTCGTCCGAAAAACGGACAAACTCTTAAAACGTCTTTGGAGTTATGTTGACGGGTTTCCCGTGTGAAATTTGTCAACCGCTAACCGAACGCTGTTCGCAGCGTGAGGTCAAGTTGGGCGGCAGTTGTTCAAGCCGCTTAACCAATAACCAATAAGGAGGAAAACGATGAAAAAGGCAATCATCGGAAAGAAGATCGGCATGACACAGATCTTCGACGAACAAGGTAAGGTTGTTCCCGTAACCGTTATCGAAGCGGGTCCGTGCGTAGTTGTACAGAAGAAGACAACCGAGAATGACGGCTATGAGGCAGTTCAGCTGGGCTTTGGCGATGTTTCCGCTAAGCACGTGAACAAGCCCGAGCAGGGTCATTTTAAGAAGAACGACGTAGCGTTCAAGAAGACCCTTAAGGAGTTCCGTCTTGATGATATCTCCGCTCTTAACCCCGGCGACATCATTAAGGCTGACGTGTTTGCAGCAGGCGATGTTATCGACGTTGCAGGCGTAAGCAAGGGTAAGGGATTCACAGGTCCCATCAAGCGTTACAATCAGCACCGTCTGAAGGAAACTCACGGTTCCGGCCCTGTTGCAAGACAGGCAGGTTCTATGGGTGCTTGCTCTTCCCCTTCGAGAATCTTCAAGGGCAAGGGTCTTGCAGGTCATATGGGTGCAGAGAACGTAACAGTTCAGAACCTCACTGTTGTTAAGGTTGACGCTGAAAACAACCTTATCGCAGTTAAGGGCGCTATCCCCGGCCCTAAGGGCGGCGTTGTAACAATTTGCGACGCAGTTAAGGCTTAAGAGAAGGAGGACACGATACTATGTCAAAGATTAATGTAGTTGATATGGCGGGTAAAGTAGTTTCCGAGCTTGAGCTGAACGATGCGGTTTTCGGAATTGAGCCGAACAAGACCGCAATGCACACCGCAGTTGTAAATTACCTCGCAGCTCAGCGTCAGGGCACACAGTCCACGCTCACCAGAACCGAGGTAAGCGGCGGCGGCAAGAAGCCCTGGAGACAAAAGGGAACAGGCCACGCAAGACAGGGTTCCACCAGAGCTCCCCAGTGGAGACACGGCGGTATCG
>JBJESA010000080.1:0-3631 GCA_051882535.1 Oscillospiraceae bacterium | reverse complement strand
CTACTTTGAGTTCGGTGCGAAATTCTTCCGAATATTCTTGCTGTTCACTTGGCTTAACTGTATTCAGCCTATTACATCGACATTCTTCACCTCGATAGGCAAGCCGATTAAGGGTGTATTCCTCTCGCTCACAAGACAGATTATCTTCTTCCTGCCGCTGCTTATTGTGCTGCCGATTTTCTTCCGGATTGACGGCATTCTCTATACAGGTCCGATTGCAGACCTCATCTCGGCAGTTGTCTGCGTTGCACTTGCGGTTCATGAATTCAAGATAATGAAGAAACTTGAAAAGCAAGAATAAACCAAAAAGCGTGTTCCGTTCGGGACACGCTTTTTTTAAAATGATACTGGAATAAAAAATCCCACAGATAAGGTCTTACTTTTTCCAAGTTGCAGGTGTAAGCAGAATCAGCATCGGGAACAACTCCAGTCTTCCCGCCAGCATATCGAATATAAGCACAACCTTGCTGAGTCCGGAGAAGAACGAGTAGTTTGCCGTAGGACCTACCAACTCCAGTCCGGGACCTATGTTGTTCACTGTCGCACAAACCGCGGTGAAATTGGTGATAAGGTCGTGATTATCGAACGAAATCAAGATTACCGAAACCACGTACAGCATCATATATGCCACCATATACACGTTTACAGAGCGAACTACCTCATGCTCTACGGGACGGCCCCCAATAGTTACTTTCTTTACTTGGTTGGGGTGTACCATACCCAAGAGCTCTTTTGCCATGCTCTTAATCAGGATTATTATACGCGAAACCTTGATTCCGCCACCCGTACTGCCCGCACAAGCACCGATAAACATAATCAGCACCAGAATTGTACGCGACAGCTCAGGCCAGAGGTTAAAGTCCTCGGTGGAAAAGCCCGTGGTGGAGATAATCGACGCTACCGCAAATGCAGAATGTCTGACGCTCTCTCCAAGACTATTGTACAGCGGGAACACGTTGAGCGAGATTACGCCCACAGCCACCGCCACCACCGAAAAGAACACGATAACCTCGGTGTTAAACGCGTCCTTGAATTTTCTGAGAATAATCAAAAAATACGAGTTGAAGTTCACTGAGAACAACAGCATAAACACCGTCACCACAATCTGAATATACGGCGAGAAGCCACCAATACTGGAATTGTAGATACCAAATCCACCTGTTCCCGCAGTGGCAAATGCAGTGTTCAACGCCTCGAAAGTCGTCATTCCTCCAAACAGAAGCAAGACAAATTCCAAAGCCGTCAGCACAAAGTAAATCGAATAGAGGATAAGTGCCGTGGTCTTAACTTTCGGAACCAGCTTACTCACCGAAGGTCCGGGCGACTCTGCCTTCATGATGTGCATATTTTGTCCGCCTGACAGCGGGAGGAACGCCATAATAAACACGAGAACGCCCATTCCGCCGACCCAGTGTGTAAAGCTCCTCCACATAAGCATCGACTTCGAAAGTGCTTCCACGTCAGTAAGAATAGACGCACCTGTCGTGGTAAAACCAGACACCGTTTCAAACAGTGCGTCCACGAACGAAGGTATTTCACGCGAAATCCACAACGGCAACGCCCCGAAAAGCGACATTACAATCCAGCTTAAAGCAACTATAACAAAGCCCTCGCGTGAATAAAGCCGCTTATGAACAGGCTTTTTTACGAAAGCCAACAATCCGCCAATCAGTATGCAAAGCATCATGGAAATACCGAAGCAAATCGCCGCTTCCCCCTCTGCATACACAGCCGCCGTAATAAGCGGCACCAACATAAACCCAGCCTCGAAAATGAGTATCCAACCGAGGGTATAGGTTATCATTCTATAATTCATAATCTGAAAACCTTACTTCAAAATGTCCGAAATATCGTGAATGCCGAGCTGATTGGATACAATCACCACTGCATCTCCCACGTTGATAACATCGTTTCCGCGTGGGATAATTACCTTTTTGTCACGGAGGATAGCCGCTACAAGCACTCCTTGTTTGAGTTTTAATTCCATAAGCGGAACACCCGTCACATCGCTCTTATCGCGGATATTAAACTCCAATGCCTCAATCTTGCCTTGAATAAACTGGTGAAGCACCTCAACATTACTTCCAACGGTGCTTTTCAACGAACGGACATAGCGGATAATCGTGTCCGAAGTGATGTTCTTCGGGTAGATTATCGTGTCCAAATCAAGGTGCTTGATAACGTCCTCAAAATCGATACGGTTTATCTTGGTAGCAAGCTTCGCCTCGCCCGTACTCTTTGCAAACAGCGAGAGCAGGATATTCTCCTCGTCAAGATTGGTGAGAGCCACAAATCCGCCCGTATGCTCCAATCCTGCTTCAAGCAGGACATTCTGGTCGGAAGCGTCGCCGTTTATTACGGTAACTTCGTCCCACAGCATACACAGCTCCTCGCAACGAACAGGGTCTTTCTCAATAATCTTCACCGCAATGCCCGACCTTACAAGTATCTCGGTAAGATAGTGTCCCAGTTCTCCGCCACCGACAATCATTACGTCCTTGACAGAGGTCATTTTGTAGTTTATCTTGCGGAAAAAGTCGTTCGCCTTCTTGGGAGATGCGACAATCGAGATTACGTCCTTCTCCTCAAACACCGAATTACCGTTGGCAATATACGCATCGTCCCCGCGTTCAATCGTGCAGACAAGGACATCGCAGTTAAGCTTAGACGAAAGGTTCTTCACCGCCAGTCCCACGAGCGGGCAGTTTTCGGGCAAACGGAACTTGACAAGCTCCACACGTCCCTTTGCGAAGGTTTCAATCTTCATAGCGGAGGGGAAACGCAAAACTCGTGCTATCTCCTGTGCAGCTGCAAGTTCGGGATTGATTACCATAGCAAGACCTAACTCGTCCTTGAGGAACGGTGCCTCGCTGCTGTACTGCGGAGAACGCACACGTGCTATTGTGCGGCAGTTACCCGCTTTTTTGGCAATAAGACAGCATAGAAGATTCAGCTCGTCCGAACCCGTAACCGCAATCATAAGGTCTGCGTGTTCAATACCCGCCTCCTGCTGTGTAAGGTGCGTTGCACCATTGCCGACAACGGTCATTACATCGTTGCGGGTTGAAACCGCCGAGAGCTTCTCCGCACTCAGGTCGATAATCGTAATGTTGTTTCCTTGTACGCTGAGCTGTTCGGCAAGTGCCTGTCCAACCTTGCCGCAGCCGATGATAATAATGTTCAAGTAGCTTTTTTCCTTTCAGATATAAAGCAGGTGAAAATACCCGCTGAAGGCTTCACTCCATTTTTACTGAGTGATACCCAATAATAGCCTATAACATATACTATACACTATTTCTCTCAAAATGTCAATGCCGTTTGTTGAATACCAACAATATTTTAGGTTGATTTTCATTAAGAATGACGAAGAATTCTCGAGCAATCCTGATTTACCTTGACAAATCAATCGAAGTATGGTATAATGATATGCAGAAACAGCAGAATGTTTCCGGGGAACACCACCTAGGGCGTTGCTACGGGAAAGTTCTGCCTTTTTTATTTTCAAAGGAGATTTTATGGCACGAATAAATGGTGAAGAAGTCGATATCTCGATGACTGTAAGCGAGTATCTTAAAAAGGAAGGTCTTAAAAAAGAGCGTGTAGCCGTTATGCTCCGTGATGAGATTCTACC
>JBJESA010000079.1:0-3680 GCA_051882535.1 Oscillospiraceae bacterium | reverse complement strand
GAACTGATAATGCCTTGCTCACCAAGCATTGCTGCGTGAGCAATACTGCCCGCTATATCCTGCTTGTACATTCTTGCGTCAAAAGCAATAGAGGAGTTAAATGCATTTACTTCTGCACTTACCTCTTTGGAAAATCTTCCAGCCCACATCATTGCCATAATACTATCCTCCGATAATTATAAGTTATAAGGCACTCCACCGGATAATTCATACACAAATCTGATTGCCCAATCAATCCAGACAAAGATACCGTTTATCATAACAGGGCAAAACCAGAGCACTACAATAATTAAAACAATCTCGCAAATAGTTTTGATTGCACATACTTTGTAATCTCTGTTATCTGTACCATTCCTGACTCTTGCACTTGCGGGGAAATCTGCATCATATATGACTTCAACAGTGCTATTTAGCGGGTAAACCTGATCAACAGAAAACTCTGTGAACCGGTATTCCTTTTCACCAACACAAAACGCTATAGTATTTTCAAAGAGATTCTTTACAAAAATTGAGCGTTTTATTTCGTTTCTTGAAATCACGCTTCCGGAAACAAATTCGTGATGTCTGTTTTCTACAAATGCAATATATTCTTTTTCGCATTTGATGAATTTGACGAACCTCTTTATCAAGTAAATCGCCCCAATGATACCAAAGGCAAAGACTACTGCTTCAATAGTCACTTCTAATGTGCCTAACACCGTAGCGAGTTTCATGTTGGGATCCTTTCTGCATTAATAGTAAAACGATGATAAAATGATAACTGAAATTATAATAAATAGAAAAGCGGGAAACGGATTTCCCGCTTTTGTTGTGACGAATTACTTGTTTCTCTCCTGGTCGAGAAGTGCCTTAACCTTAATCGGCAGACCAAAGAGGTTGATGAAGCCCGCAGAATCCTTCTGGTTGTAAACATCGTCCTCACCGAACGAAGCAAAGTCCTCGCTGTAGAGAGTGTAGGGAGATGTTACGCCCGCATTGATGATGTTGCCCTTGTAGAGCTTCAGCTTAACATCACCGGTAACAGTTTCCTGTGTTTTGTCAACAAATGCATCCATAGCCTCACGGAGAGGAGTGTACCACTGACCGTTGTATACGATGTCAGCATACTTCTGAGCCAGACCGTACTTGTAGTGCTGAGTTTCCTTATCAAGACAAATGGTTTCAAGAACCTCGTGAGCGTGGTAGAGGATAGTTCCGCCGGGAGTTTCATAAACGCCACGCGACTTCATACCAACAAGACGGTTCTCAACAACATCAAACAGACCGATACCGTTTTCGCCACCAATTTTGTTCAGCGTTTTGATGAGCTTTACGCCGTCCATCTTTTCACCGTTAAGAGCTACGGGAATGCCCTTCTCAAAGTGAATAGTAACGTATGTAGGCTTGTCGGGAGCCTGCTCGGGAGAAACACCGAGTTCAAGAAATCCGGGCTTGTTGTACTGAGGCTCGTTTGCGGGATCTTCAAGGTCAAGTCCCTCGTGAGAAAGGTGCCAGAGGTTCATATCCTTGGAATAGTTGGTTTCACGGGTAATCTTAATCGGAACATTGTGTGCTTCTGCATAATCAATCTCCTGGTCGCGGGACTTGATGTCCCAGATTCTCCAAGGAGCGATAATCTCCATTTCGGGAGCAAGTGCCTTGATAGTAAGCTCGAAACGTACCTGGTCGTTACCCTTACCTGTACAGCCGTGGCAGATTGCGTCAGCACCTTCCTTCTTAGCGATTTCAACAATACGCTTAGCAATTGGAGGACGTGCGAAAGAAGTACCAAGCAGATAGCCCTCGTACTTAGCACCTGCCTTGAGGGTGGGGAATACGAAGTCGTTTACGAACTCGTCCTGAATGTCCTCGATGTAGAGCTTGGAAGCACCTGTCTTCTTTGCACGCTCCTCAAGACCATCGAGTTCAGCGTCCTGACCTACGTTACCTGCTACGCAGATAACCTCGCATCCGTTGTAATTTTCCTTCAGCCACGGAATGATAATGGAGGTATCAAGTCCGCCCGAATATGCCAGAATAACCTTTTTAATTTCCTTTGCCATGGTAAATTCTCCTTTTCTTAGTTGTTGTTTTGCGAAGATTTAGTAATTGTTACATCTACTATTATACTCCGATATTTGGATTTGTCAAGTAAAAATATCCAATAAATTCGATAATATTCAAACAATGTGAATTTTTTATATTTTTGTTCAATTATTGATGTTTTTTGGAAAAACTACTTGACAAATGCACTGTTCATTGGTATAATATAACTGAAAATAATCTGCACATATTGTTTAGCTTTCAGAAAGTGACAAGTCGTTGTGCAGGTGTTTTTTGCACAAAAAATATTGAATTTCTTTTAGGAGGATAACAAAATGACTATTGAGGAAAAACTGGACATTATGCTTAACAGGCGCCGTATCAGAAGGGTTGACTTTGCTGAAAGCGTTGGTATAACATACCGTGCATTTGCGTACTATATGAGCGGTACACGCAAGCCCAGAAGAGGTATTCTTGAGAGAATTGCAAAAGAGTTAGATGTTACTCCGGAATTCCTGCTTGACGATAGTCAGAATATAGAGCTTACCGCCGAGGAAAAGCTGATTAAGACAATGGCTAAGAGAGGCGTAGATACTACCGAGGCTGAAAAGTTCCTTTCTAAGTCCCGCGGTTTGTTTGCCGGCAACACTCTTAATGCTGACGATAAGGCTCGCCTTATGCGTTGCCTTGCAGAAATTTACGAGGATTCAAGACAAAACGGTTCGAAATAATGCAACGAATAATTGATGCCTGCGATGATGTGCTGGAGAATTACGGCGGAAAGAATATTTTTCAGACAGCTGAAAATTCCGGTGCCAGGGTGTGGCTTCGATCGTTGGGAACTCTCAAAGGATTTTATGTTTTTGAGGGTGGGTGCCGTTATATCGTAATCAATGATGAGTTGGACGCCGTTACTAAGACGGTGGTTTGTGCTCATGAATTAGGTCACGATATGCTCCATCGGGAGCTTTCAGATGGTGGAATACGTGAGAGTACACTGTTTCTTGAAAATAATAAGACCGAACGCGAGGCAAATTTATTCGCGGCAAACATCTTAATTTCGGATTCGGATATTCTGGAAGAGCTTTCTTATCATAATGATGCATCGGCAGTATCGGCGAGCCTTGGGTTTCCAATAGAAATTATCGAGTATAAGCTTGAGATTTTAAATTTTAAAGGCTTTAAATTTAACTGTTCGGGCGTGAAAAGTGATTTTCTGAAATAAGGGGACTGGTGTTTTGAATATTAAAGCGGATTTAAAGGCGTTATGCTGTGAGATTGGCGTATCGGGCGATGAGTTCTCCGCATCAAAAAAAGCGGCTGAAATGCTCCGCAGATATTCTGATGATGTAACTGTTGATGTCTTCGGGAATGTAATCGGACGCATTAATTCATCTGATCCTAACGCAAAGACGCTTCTTTTAGAGGCACATATTGATTCGGTTGGTATGATTGTCACCTATATTGAAGACAATGGTTTCCTTCGGGTAGGGGCTTGCGGATCGCCTGATGTACGGACATTGCTTGCACAATCGGTTACGGTACACGGAAAAGAAAGCCTTTCTGGCGTTGTGTCAACACTTCCGCCCCATGTAAAGAAGGATTCGGCTGTTCCCGAGATAGGCGATCTTTCTATAGATATTGGAATGACAAAGCAG
>JBJESA010000078.1:0-15482 GCA_051882535.1 Oscillospiraceae bacterium | reverse complement strand
AACTCGGCGACCGACATTCTGTCCGACTCGATATACAAATGCTTCGTGCCGTACTTAATCAGCAAATCAAGAATCTGCTTTTCGGTTTTCATCTCCCGCACGGAGAAATCCGCCGTTTTCTTTGGGAACCGTTCCAGCAGCTTCTCCAAAAGCTGCTGCGGCATACTTTTCAGCACATTCCCCCGCAAAAACAGGAAGCTCTCCTCCTTAGTGACCAGCAAAGCCCCATTCTCCAGCGAAAAACCGCACAGGTATCTTAATGACATCGGTGAGGTAACCAGTGCAGCATGACGTGCGTCGGGGAGCCATTCGGCAAGTGCAGTAACCCCGCTCACTTCTTTTCACCAGCCATATAATCAAGTGCGGAGAGTGCCAGCAAGTAGCTGTTCTTGCCAAACCCCGCAATAGTACCCTTGCATACGGGAGCGATTACGCTAGTCTTGCGAAACTCGTCGCGGCTGTTGACGTTGCTCAGATGTACCTCAACCACGGGAATCTTAATCGCGGAAATCGCGTCACGGATAGCATAACTGTAATGAGTGTACGCACCCGCATTGAGAATCACTCCGTCAAAAGTCAGACGTGCGGCGTGCAGCTCGTCAATAAGCCCGCCCTCGCTGTTCGACTGAAAGAAAGACACCTCGTGTCCCATCTTCTGTGCGGCAGCAGCGATTTCCTCATTAATCGACTTGAGGGTGTCGCCGCCGTAAATATTCGGCTCACGCTCACCAAGAAGATTCAGATTCGGACCATTCATAACCAGAATTTTCATATCTTACCTTACCAATCCTTCAAAGTATTTCTTCATAACCGCCGCGTCCTCTGCCTGAGTGCCGTCGCTCTCGCAGATTATCGAGGGAGAAAGCCCGCGTTTCGCGATTTCTTCCATAAGCGGTTCAAAGTCCGGGCCATAAAAGCTGTCTGCGAACGTCAGGTGCTTTTTCTCGCCGCCGCTCGTGTACTCAATTTTGCTGAAATGGATATGCATATTTGAAAGCCTGTCGTGACCCAGCCTGTTCTCTATCTTATCCAGCATCGAGGCATACTCCGCACGGGACTTTATCCCGCCGAGAGTTCGTGCATTGAGGTGACCGAAGTCCACTGTCGGCAGAAAACGCTCGTCCACGCCGCACAGCTCAATAACTTCCTCAAGAGTCCCCAACTGGTTTATCTTACCCATTGTTTCGGGACAGATGATAATCTCGGAAAGCCCCTCATCGTCCAGAGCTTTCTGTGCGTTTCGCAGCGTCTGGGAAGCAAGATAAACAGCCTCCGCCCTCGTCATCTTCGAGCAGGAACCGCTGTGAACCACTATCTTCCTTGCCCCCACATCTCTTGCCGCTCTCGCGGATTGGAGAATGTAATCCACGCTGTTCTTCCGCTTCTCCTCCTCGACCGAGGACAGCGAAATGAAATACGGTGCGTGAAGCGTCACATATATTCCATGCTGAGCCGCCAGTGCGGGGAGCTTCGCCACAGTGTCGCTTGAAATTCTCACGCCGCGTCCGCACTCGATTTCGTAGCCGTTAAGTCCAAAATCCGCAAGATACTGCGGCAAATCGTCGGGGAACTTTCGCTTTCCCCAACTCACTGAATTACCTCCGGGCCCGAATGTAATCATATCCAACCCCCATTATCAGCCCTTATAACGGACATTTTTCATTTCCAGATTGCTGTAATCTCTGTGGAACACCAATGCTTCCACACGTCTTTTCAAGCGGAAAGTCCAGGTGTTCTCCAAATGGAACGGCTCTACAAGTAGCGTGCGTATTCCCGCCAGATTTCCCGCCAGAATATCCGTGAAAATCTGGTCGCCGACCACCAGCGTCTTGCTCGGCTGAACGTGCATTGCGTCAATCGCACGCAGCACCCCGAACGCCAGCGGTTTCGCACCGTTTGCGGTACACTCCAGCCCCATCTTCGCCGCCAGCGGCACCACTCTGCTCGGAACATTGTTCGACACGACACGCATTTTTATTCCAAGCGAACGCATTTTATCCAGCCACTCCATAACACCGTCTTCCGCCTCGGGACTTCCGTGCATCGAAAGCGTATTATCCATATCCAGAACAAGTGCACGGACATCATTTTTTCTGAGGAAGTCCTCGTCAATCTCCAGAACACTTTTCAGCCAATATGTCGGTTTAAACAGCATCAGTGCAACCCCTCAATCTATCTTAAGCACCACCGCACCAACCTGTTTCAAAGGAAAATGCGGACTTGCCTGCCATCATATACAACCAAAACAACTAAAGCGGACAAGAAACTTGCCCGCTTCGACTGTTGTTCATTTTTCACGCAATCAATACTTGCGTTTACGAGCAGCTTCGGACTTCTTTTTACGTTTTACCGAAGGCTTCTCGTAATGCTCTCTTTTACGAACCTCAGCAAGAACGCCGTCCCTTGCACATGAACGCTTGAAACGCTTAAGAGCGGTATCAAGAGATTCATTTTTTCCAAGACGAATTTCTGCCATCTATATTTCCCTCCCTTTGCCGAATGGCACAGGTTCTATGATCGTTAAATCGTAGTTATACATAGAGTATATAAATAATTATACACCAGATAAGACCATTTGTCAAGCGATTATTCAAGTTTTTTTCGGAGAATTGACATTTTGGTAACAATCACCAAAAAATATCAACACAGCACAGCGTCACTCGGTGATTATATCCGAAATATCAACTTTCTCGCCATCAGCCCACAATCTTTCTAACTGGTAGAAATCGCGTGCCTCACGGTGGAACACGTGAACCACCACATCGATGTAGTCCAGCACAATCCAGTCGCGTGCCTGTACCCCCTCGATGCTCTTCGGGGCGATGCCTTTCTGCTGCATCTGATACTCCACCTCGTCAGCCAGTGCCTTCACCTGTGTGGTGCTGGACGCAGACGCGATTACGAAGTAGTTCGCCAGAATGGTCAAATCGCCGACTTTTAGTGCGGTGATTTCGTCCGCTTTCTTGGAGTCCAATGCCTTAACGACGATTTCAAGTTCTTCTCTATCAGTCATAAATGCTCCTTATTCTCATTAAATTTCAGGTAGTAGTTGTACGCCTCAAACGTTGATACGGGCAATCCCCCGCACTTCTCACAGACACTCGTAATCTGGTAGCTCAATGCAATAGACATTGCAAGGTCAATATCTTTGTAGCAATAATCACGCATCTTGCCAACGTCCTTGTAGTTTCTGTCCGCAGAAACCAAATCGCCGAGATATACGATTTTCTCCATAAGCGTCATTTCCGCACGGCCTACGGTGTGATAGCGGATTGCACTTATCACCTCGTCATCGTCTATTTTCAGCTTTTCGCGTACATAATATCCGCCCGCAATACCGTGCCAGAGGGATTTCGTTGCCAACTCCACGGGGTCGGGCGACAAGCCGCTCTCCATAACATACTGCTTCTGCTTTTCGGGGAGTTCCTCTTTCATCACATCGTGAAGCAGTCCGGCGAGATAGCAGCGTTTCCTATCCGCACCGTACGCTTCCGCCAGCTTGAAGCACTCCTCCGCAACATTCATACTATGAGTAAAACGCTTCTTGGACAGCGTATCCTTGATAAGCCGCTCATACTCGTCAAATTCATCATATCTGCTCAATGTTCCAACCTCAATTATTCGGGCTTGTACAGTCCGTTTTCTGCGATATACCGAGCGGTCGCCTCGGGAACAAAATCCGAAATATCCCCGCCGTTCGCGACAGCCTCCCGCACCTGCGTGGAGCTGATATCCACGATATCCATAGGCAGCACCTTTATCCTGCCCATCTCGTTGGCGAATTCCAGCATATCCGAGTAGCTGTCGCCGCCTCTTGCAGCAGCACAAACCTCGGTTTCTTTCAGAATAGATTCGTACTTAAACCACTTGTCGAACGAATACAGCATATCCCCGCCGATAAGCAGATAAAAGCGACTGTTCGGCTCTTTCTTTTTCAGCTCACGGATTGTGTGAATGGTATAACTCAATCCTCCCAGATGCTGCTCAATGTCGGATACTTCGGCATTGCAGACAATGCCGTTTCCGAGGTCGATTGATTTTGGGAACGCACTCTCGCACATCTCCATTCTCTGCTTGAACGGAGCAAGCTTGGTTGATTTGTGCGGGCTTTCAAATGTCGGAATAATAATCAAACGACGCAATTTCAGCTGCTTTGCCGCCTCTACCGCAAGATTTACGTGTCCGTTGTGAGGCGGGTTGAACGCTCCGCCAAAAATTCCGGTCTTTACAGACTTATCCGAATTAGCCAATGTCAATCACCCGCTTCTTGGGATCTTTGCTCACTCTGAAAAGCACAAATTTTCTGCCGATAACCGCCACCACTTCCGCACCGAGCTTCGGTGCAATCAAATCTGCAGCCTCGCGGGCGGTATATTCGCAGTTTTCCTGAACGCCGAGCTTTATCAGCTCGCGTGCATTTATAGCATTCTCAAGCTGATTGAAAATCTCGTCCGAAAGTCCCTGCTTTCCGATATAAAAAATCGGACTCATCGACTGTGCCATTGAACGCAGCGATGCTCTTTGTTTACTGCTAAGCATTTACGCAAACTTCTCCTTCAATATCTCAGAGAGCTTCTTGAACGCCATCGCACGGTGAGAAATTTCATTCTTCTGCTCATCGCTGATGGTTGCCATGCTCTCGTCCTCGTTTATCATGAAAATAGGGTCGTAGCCAAAACCGTTCTTGCCAAGGGGCTTATCCCCGATATATCCGCGAATCTCGCCGTTTACGGAGTACTCGTCGTCCTCGTCATAGATGAAGTAAATCGAGCAGACGAAACGTGCCTCACGCAGTTCGTGTGCCACTCCGTGCATCTCGTCAAGTACCTTCTTGCAGCGTTCCTTATCGGACGCACCCTCGCCTGCGTATCTTGCAGAATACACACCCGGTGCACCGTCCAGAAAGTCGATTTCAAGACCGCTGTCGTCTGCGATAGTAGGCAGCCCTACTGCGTCAAAGACGGCACGTGCCTTGATATGTGCGTTCTCCTCAAACGTTTCTCCGTCCTCCACGATTTCGTCGTTGAATCCTGCCTCACGCATGGAAAGAACCTCGAACCCATAGGGGCTTAACAGCTCCTTGAACTCGCGGATTTTTCCCGCATTGTTAGACGCAATAATCAAACGTTTTCGGGCAGGGGTACTGTCGCTCGGTTTCTGTTGTGTTTCCATAACTATTCCTTTCGATATGTTTCTTCTGTCAGAATCCCCGCAAAATCACGGAGAAATCCACACTATCCCATATTACATAGAATTATAACACAAAAATCTTAAAATGTCAATCACGATTTACTCAAACAATGCCTCAACGTAATCTTCGGGATTGAACGGCTGCAAATCGTCAATCTTCTCCCCCACGCCCACGAGCTTTACGGAAAGCCCGAGTTCGTTCTTAATCGGGATAATGATACCGCCCTTTGCCGTGCCGTCAAGCTTGGTGAGAACGATACCCGTAATATCCGCACTTTCGTTAAAGAGCTTTGCCTGATTAACGGCGTTCTGACCGGTGGTTGCGTCCAGTACCAGCAGCGTTTCAATGCTTGCTTCGGGGAGTTCGCGTGCGATTACTCGTGCGATTTTCTTCAATTCCTCCATCAGGTTCTTCTTGTTGTGAAGTCTTCCCGCCGTATCGCACAGCACGATATCCGCACCGCGTGCCTTTGCCGCCGAAATTGCGTCAAACACAACCGCCGCCGGATCTGCACCCTCGGAGTGCTTAACGATATCCACGCCCGCACGGTCTGTCCAGACGTTCAGCTGGTCGATAGCCGCCGCACGGAATGTGTCCGCCGCCGCTACGATTACCTTCTTGCCGCTGTTCTTGAAATTTGCCGCCATCTTGCCGATGGTGGTGGTCTTGCCCGCACCGTTTACGCCGATAACCATAATTACAGACGGCTTTGTGCTTATATTCAGCTCGCTGCCGCCGCTGAGCATCTCGGAGATGATATTTTTGAGCATCTGCTTTACTTCGGCAGGCTCGGTAGTACCGGTACGCTTTACCTCGGCACGGAGCTTGTCACAGATTTCCATACTGGTTTCCGCTCCGATATCCGATAAAATAAGCGTTTCTTCCAGCTCGTCAAAGAAGTCCTCGTCAATCTTGGTGAAGGAGTTGAGCAGCTGCTCTACCTTGCTGACAAAGCCGTCCTTCGTCTTTTTCAGACCTTCACGCAGCTTGTAGGAAGCGAGTTCCTTCTGCTGCTTCTCGTATTCCTCCTGAAACTGAATATCGCTCTCGTGGTCGGTAAAGATTGGAGTGCCGCCCTGCAAACGCTCAAGCAAAGACGGTCTGTTTTCTTCCTCTGCGGGAGGATTTTCGGAAACTTCGGCGGTGCTTTCCGCTTGTCCGAGATTTTCGGATTGCTCAGGTTTTTCCTCCTCGGCTTTATTCTTCTTTTTGAATTTATCAAATAAACCCATCAGTTAGTAACTCCTTCCATATCATCGGTGAGTTCTTGTCTTATCAGTCGTGAAACGCCCTTCTCCTGCATAAACACGCCGTACAACACCGAGCAGCCCTCGATAGTGCCGCGTCTGTGCGAGATAATCATAAGCTGCGTGCGGCGGCTGAATCGGTTGACGTATGCAATGTACTTTTCGACATTCACCACATCAAGCGGTGCGTCCACCTCGTCCAGCATACAGAACGGAGTAGGGCGGTGCATAAGTATCGCGAAATAGATGGTGACCGCCACCATCGCCTGCTCTCCGCCCGAAAGCTGAATAAGGTTCTTGATAACCTTTCCGGGAGGTGCCGCCTTGATTTCGATGCCCGAATTCAGCACATCATCGGGGTTGGTGAGTTCCAACTCTGCGTGAGAGCCGGGGCCGAATATCTGTACAAACACGTCCTTGAAGTGGCGGTTGATTTCGTTAAAGCTGTCGAGGAACTGCTTCTTGATATCGCCCGTCAGCTTCTCAATCAGCTTTTCCAGTTCCCGCTTAGAATCCTCGATATCACGCAGCTGTGCCGACTGGAACTCGTATCTCTCGGATACCACGCGGTATTCCTCGATTGACTCCATATTTACAACGCCCAGCGAACTGATACGCTTGGAAAGCTCGGCTAGCTCGTTCTCGGAATACAGCAGATTTTCAAGCTCCGTCGCCTGCTCGGTTGCCTGCGACACGGTAAGTTCGTAGCTGTCATACAACAGAGATACTATTTTGTCGTACTCCCTCTGTACCGACTGTTTACGCTCGTCCAGACGGGCAAATTCTCTCGAAAAATGCTCCTTGTGCTGGTTTGCTTCATTTATATCCTTGTGAAGTGCGGTTATCTTCGCTTCATAGTCGCTTATCTGTGCAGTAAGCCGAGTGATTTCCTCGTTCTTCTCGGAAATCTTGCCGCTGCCCTCTTCCAGTTCACGCTTGATAACCTCGATTCTCTCGCGGATTTTGCGGTCGCTCTCGTCCAACTCGGCAGAACGCTGACGGTAGCTGCCGCTGTTTTCAAGCAGTGCCTTTCGGTTGTCCTCCAGATTTTTAATCTGCTGTCTGAGCATATCTATCTCGTGGAGAACGTCCAGTTTATCAAGATTGAGCTGCTTTATCTTGTCGGAAATATCCCGCATCTTATTCTGAACGGCGGTGCGTTCACCCGACTGCTCCTCATACCGCTTTTCTAGGTCTGCAATCTTCGCACCCAGTGCCGCAATCTCCGTTTGAGCCTGCTCGTAAGCCTCATTGTGGCTCTTAATCTGAGAGTCAAATCCCGCCAAAGCGGAGCGTGAACTTTCGCCCTGATTTTCCAGCTGTGTAATCAATGCCGTGATACGCGAAATCTCCGCCGCGGTCTTGATGTCCTCGTTCGCCAGACTGCGGATAAGGTCGTTCATACCCTCCAGCTCGATGGTGTACTTGCCAACCTCCGCACGGCAACGCTCGAATTCCTCGTTTTTCGCCTTTGCACTCTCACGGAGTCTGGAGATATCTGCATACAACGAATCAAGCTCCTGCTTACGCGAGATAATGCCGCCCTTGCTTACACGCGAACCGCCCGTATACGAACCGCCCGCATTTACGGTCTGTCCGTCAAGCGTTACTATACGGAATCTGTAGCCGTACTTCTTGCCTATCATCTTCGCGGTGTTGATGTCGTCCACCACGGCGGTGTTTCCAAGGAGATTGCTTACAATCCCTGCGTACTCGTCCGCACACTCGACAAGCGAACCCGCGATTCCCTCAAAGCCGTCCTCGTCAAAAAGTTTCGGCTCGTTGAAGCTTCTTCCCTTGATGGTAGTCAGCGGGAGCATTGTCGCACGACCTGCGTTTGTTTCTTTCAGGAAGTTGATGCAGCGGACAGCGGTATCTTCGTTGTCCACTATTACGTGCTGCATTACGGGCTGAAGCACAGTTTCAATCGCGACAACATACTTTTCGGGAACGGTGATTACATCGGCAACAATTCCGTGAATTCCCCTGATTCGTCCCTGCTCTCCTGCCACTAAGATATCCTTTACCGAACGGAAATATCCCTCACGGCTCTTTTCAATGTCGGACAGCACACGGTGACGCTGCTGCTTTTCGGAAAGCTCGGAGTTTACCTGTTCCAAAGCGGCTCTTGCGTCTTCCAGACGCTTCTTTTTGCCCTGTGACAGCCGCTCAAGACCTGCCAGCTTGTTTTCTGCACCCGACTTCTTCTCCGCGTTTTCTGCGGCGGATTTCTTTACGGCAGCGAGTTCGGCCTTGTACTCGGCAACCTTGTTTTCGCTGTCGCCCAAATCCTTTAAAAACGCCTCACGCTGCTCGGAAACCTCGTCCATACCACGCTTGGCATACGACGCTGTGAACTCCTGCTTTGCCTGCTCGCTTCTTGCCGCCGCAATCTCGGATTCCAGTGCGGAATAACTCTCGTCCGCTGCACTGGAGCGACCTGAAATTTCATCAAGCTCTTTGCTCAGATTCGCCGCCTCGGCGTCAAAATCCGCTGCCTGCTTGTTCTTATCATCAATCTGCGAATTGAGTTCTTCCGTCTGCTTTATGAAATCTTCCGCACTGCGTTCGGCATTTTTCAGCTGTTCGGCAAACTCAATTCTGCGTTGCTCGTTGTTTTTAAGTTCATTCTCCGCGACTGAGATTTCGGTTCTCTTTTCTGCAAGTTCGTCGCTCTCGGATTGAATGCTCGAACGCATCCGCTCCAGCTGTGCCTGTGCAGAGAGCTTGTCATCGGAGAGATTTTCAATCTTATCCTCGGCATTCTTGATATCACGCTGGAAGTTTTCCACCTCTGCCTGATTTTTGAGAATTCCGTCCGACAACTCCGAAAGCGTTCCACGCTTCTCGTTGAGCCGTGCCACGGAAACCGAGATTTCCAGCGTTTTCTTCTGTGCAAGAAGTTCCGCCGCAAGTGCTGCCTTCTCCGACTGGCGTTTAAGTATCGGAAGACGCTCCTCGTCCACGCGAATCAAATCACGCTGACGAACAATGTTGTCCTCCGCCTGAGCCAATTGCTTCTCAGCGTCCGCTTTTTTTCGGAGGAACAGCGATACGCCCGCCGCTTCCTCGAAAATCTCGCGGCGTTGAGTATCACGGGCACTGATAATCTCGGCTACTCGTCCCTGTCCGATGATGGAATATCCGTCACGGCCAAGACCTGTGCCCATCAACAGTTCCTGAATATCACGCAGACGCGACTTCTTGCCGTTTATAAGGTACTCACTCTCGCCCGAACGGTAGAGCTTTCTGGAAATGACAACCTCGTCGCTGTCAACCGCCAATGCTCTGTCCGAGTTGTCGATGGTCAGAGCCACACGAGCAAATCCCATCGGCTTACGCTCCATGGTGCCGTGGAAAATGACATCTTCCATCTTCTCGCCGCGAAGCGTCTTTGCACCCTGTTCGCCCATTACCCAGCGGAGTGCGTCCGAAATATTACTCTTGCCGTTGCCGTTGGAGCCGACAATCGCGGTAGTTCTTGTATCGAATTCCAGCACGGTTTTGTCTGCAAAGGACTTAAAGCCTTGTATTTCAAGCGTTTTAAAAAGCATTTGTTATTCCTATTCCACTGTATTCTGAAGCTGTGCCGACCACTCGTCACAGCACTATTCCCCGATAATTTCAATATACGCACCATCTTTTGGCTTTACGGCGACCTCGTAACCGAGTTCCCGCAATTCCGCAATATTCGCACGTTTTTGCCCCACGGCACGGCTGATGTTTCGACTGTCCGTCAGCACAGTGTATCGTCCTTTCTCCATTTCGAGAAGCTGTGCCTTGATATCCTGCAAGAAAAGCCTGCTCTCCACAATCTCGCGGAATGCGGGGTGATACACTCCCGACAGCATTTCCCGCTCCACATCGGTGCTTGCGTGAAGCCCCATTCTGATTACGGAAATCCCGTTCTCCTCAAACTTACGCAGAAGCACGGCACACAAATCCACCGTTTCCTCGAACGAGAACGACTTGTACTCCCCGCTCTCGTAAAGCTCGCCAAGCCGCGTTCCTCTGAGGATAACCGTGGGGTAAATCCGCACTGTCGAGGGGTGAATTTCGATGAATTCCTCGGCTGTGCGAAGCGACTTTTCGGGTGTGTCCCCCCAAAGCCCTGTCATCATCTGTAGTCCCAATTCAATCCCGCTGTGCTTTATAATTTCGCAGGCACGGCTGACATCATCGGCGGTGTGTCCACGCTCATTCAGCCGCAGAACCTCGTCGTCCATTGACTGTGCCCCAAGCTCCACGGCAGTAACGCCGTACTCCCGCAGAATAGCCACAATCTCCTCCGAGATGCAGTCGGGACGAGTTGAACAGCGAATCCCCGAGTAGACGGTGAACCGCTCCATCGCAGTCCTCGCCGCTTCGAGCAGTTCGAGCATATACGCCCTCGGAACAGCCGTAAAGCTCCCACCGAAGAACGCGATTTCAGCCGTAAATCCCCGCTCGGCAAGGTGCCCCGCCTGTTCTTCCAAAACCCGCGAAACCTCCTCCGCGGACGGTGCTTTAGCCGTCCCCGAAATGCTCCGCTGGTCGCAGAATGTGCATCTGTGCGGACACCCGATATGCGGGATAAAAATCGAAACGTTTGTTTTCTTCGTCATTGAAAATCAGTTGACTTAATTTACATCGTAGCCCATCAGCTTGACCGCCTCGCGAGCCGCCGACTGCTCCGCCTCTTTCTTGGAAAGCCCTGAACCGCTGCCTATCACCTGACCGTTGAGCAGCACCGACGCGTGAAACACCTTGCCCTGTGGCTTGTCGCCGTTTTCGGTAACCTCGTAAGAAATCCGCTCCTCGGGATTCTGCTGAATGATTTCCTGCAGGATAGTCTTGTAGTCGCCAAGGCGAACCTTTCCCGACTTGAGTGCTTCAATGCTCGGAACGAATTTCAGAATCATCTCCTGTGCGGCGTCTTCGCCGCCGTCAAGAAAAATTGCCGCAATCAGAGCCTCGAACGCATCCGCGAGAATGGAGCGTCTTTCTCTGCCACCTGTCATTTCCTCGCCCTTGCCGAGCAGAATGTATTTTCCGAGGTCTATCCTCTTGGCGAACTCATACAGCGAATTCTCGCAGACGATAGAAGCACGGAGTTTAGTAAGCCCGCCCTCCGGCACAGTCGTCATATTGGTGAACAGGTACTTCGACACCGTGAGCTGAAGAACGCTGTCGCCCAGAAACTCCAGCCGCTCATTCGAGCCGTTGTTTTTTCCGCCCGAGTAGCTTGAATGGGTCAAAGCACGGGTGAGATACCCGCTCTCCTTGAAACGGTAGCCGATTTTTTCCTCCAGTTCAGACAGCAATTCCAGCCTGTCTAATTTGTCCGATTTCTCTGTATCAGCCATTATCAGCACTCTCCCCGACATTCAGACCCGCTATATTCTCCGAAATATGCTCAATAGCATTATGTTCAACAAAACGAACCGCCTGACGGAATGCACCCAAAAATGCCACGGCGTCGCTTGCACCGTGTGCCTTGATTACGAGCTTTGCCGTACCAAGTAGCGGCGAGCCGCCAATCGTCTTGTAGTCCATCTGTGCCATAAAATTCTTGAGCTTGCTCTTAACAAGCAACGCACCAATCTTCGTCTTGAGATTTGCAAAAAATATGTCCTTAAGTGCGTCTTTCATCAAAGCGCCCATACCCTCGCAGGCTTTCAGGAACACGTTTCCTGTGAAACCGTCCGTCACGAGAACGTCTACCGCACCGAGCGGCACTTCTCTCGCCTCAACGTAGCCCACAAAGTTAATCGGCGACTTTTCAAGCAGAGCCTTTGTTTCATGCTCAAGCTCTCTGCCCTTCTCGTCCTCTGTACCGATGTTGAGAAGACCAACACGCGGGTTCTCAATTCCCATAGCCGCCTTCATAAAGCAGCTTCCCATAATCGCGAACTGCTGCAGCATCTCGGGACGGCAGTCAAGATTTGCACCGCCGTCAATTACCGCATAACGCTTGCCGCCCTTTGCAGGCATAAGCGGAACAAGTGCGGTTCTCTTAACGCCCTTGATACGCTTTGCAATCATCGTGCCGCCCAAAACGATATGAGCGGTGCTTCCCGCAGAAATAGCTGCGTCCGCCTCGCCGCGTGCAAGCATATTGAAAGCAACGCCCATCGAGGTTCCCGCTTTCTCCTTGAGAATCGCTTTAGGGTTATCCTCGGTAGTGACAACGCCCTCCGCAGCCACCAGCGTAATGCCGTTGTCGGACACTCCTAGTGCGGTCATACGCTCCTTAAGCACATTCACATCGCCCGTGATGATAACCTCGATTCCGAGTTCCTTCACGGCAAGAGCCGCACCCTTGATTACCTCGTCGGGGGCATTATCGCCGCCAAATCCGTCTATTACAATTTTCATATTCATTCTCCAATCAATACTCTGTCCAAATCCCTTAAAGCACGCTCTGCCAAAGCGGCATATTTCTCCTTCTTATCACGGATATTCACTTCCAACGGCGGGAGGATTCCCATATTCGCACCCATCGGGTCAAACTCGCAGTATCCGTCCTCAACCCAATCGCACACATAATCGATGATTGCACCCAGCATTGTCGTATTCGGGAGAGCAATCGGTGTTTTTCCCGAAAGCCTGTCCGCCAACGCTCTGCCCGCAACTATGCCCGAAGCCGCACTCTCCACATATCCCTCAACGCCCGTTATCTGACCGCCGAAGAACACGTTATCCGAGCCTTTGAGCATAAAATTCTTGTCGAGCAGCGTTCTCGAGCAAATATAAGTGTTGCGGTGCATTACGCCGTACCGTACAAACTCCGCGTTTTCAAGTCCCGGAATCATCGAGAAAACCCGCTTCTGCTCGCCGAATTTGAGATGCGTCTGAAATCCCACAAGGTTGTACATCGTCCCCTCGGCGTTCTCCTTGCGAAGCTGAACCGCCGCCCAAGGACGTTTGCCCGTGCGTGGGTCGGTAAGTCCGACAGGCTTCATACAGCCGTATCTCACGCTGTCAATTCCCCGCTTTGCGAGTACTTCCACAGGCATACAACCCTCGTATACATTCGGGTTCTTGTCGAACTCGTGAAGCTCCGCAGGCTTTGCGTGTACCAAAGCCTCCCAAAAGCGTTCGTATTCCTCTTTCGAAAACGGGCAGTTGAGATAATCATCGCCGCCCTTGTCATAACGCGACTGCGAAAACGCGATTGAGTAGTCGATGCTGTCAGCCGACACAATCGGGGCGGACGCGTCAAAGAAGCTCATAAACTTACCGTTTTTGCCGAACTTCTCGCGAATCTTCTCCGCAAACAGGTCGCTTGTAAGCGGCCCCGTGCAGATAACCGCATTCTTTTCGGGAAACTCGGTGACCTCGCCGCTCACCACCCGAATATTCGGGTGACTTGTGATAATGCGGGTTACCTCGTCCGAGAAATCCTTGCGGTTGACAGCCAACGCACCGCCCGCCGGAACAGCGGTTTTCTCCGCAGCCGGCACGATTATTGAGCCGAGCCTACGCATCTCCTCCTTCAGAAGACCGCACGCACTGTCCACACGTGCCGCCTTGAGAGAGTTGGAGCATACCAGTTCCGCAAAGCCCTCGTACTTGTGTGCGGGGGAGTACTTCTGTGGCTTCATCTCGCAGAGTTCCACCTCAAAACCGCGTTCGGCAAGCTGCCACGCAGCCTCACACCCCGCAAGTCCCGCACCGATAACCTTAACCGTCATTTTTCTCCTTATCCAAAGGCCGCTCGTAACCGCAGCCTTCCTTTGCACAGTAAATCTTGCCAAGTCTGCCTGTTTTCTTGAACAAGGTCTTTCCGCAGTTCGGGCATTTCTCCTCAAGCGGCAAATCCCAAGTCATATAGTTGCATTCTCTGTCCTCGCAGCCGTAGAAAGGCTTGCCCTTCTTCGACTTTTTCAGCAGCATCTTCTTGCCGCAGTTAGGACAAGTACCCTTTGTTTCGGTGACAATCTTCTTGGTGAACGTGCATTCCGGAAATCCCGAGCAGCCCAGAAACTTTCCGTACGGACCGATTTTAATCACCATATTCTTACCGCACTTCTCGCAGACAATATCGGTAGGTTCGTCCGGAATCTTGAGGTGCTTGCCCTCCATATCCTGCTCCGCCTTATCCAGTGACTTCGAAAAGTCCTTGTAGAATCCGTCCAGCGTTGCCACCCAGTCCTTGGTACCCTTTTCAATATCGTCCAGACTGTTCTCCACCTTAGCGGTGAATTTCACGTCAACTATGTTGTTGAACTTATCCTTGAGCAGTCCCGTGATTACCTCGCCCAGCGGTGTGGGACGCAGCTGGTTGCCCGTTTCACGCTCGACATAGTGTCTGTCAAGAATGGTCGAGATAGTCGGTGCGTATGTGGAAGGTCTGCCGATGCCGTTTTCTTCGAGTGCCTTGATAAGCGAAGCCTCGTTGTAACGTGCGGGCGGCTGCGTGAAGTGCTGATTTCCCAGAACTTCTTCAACCTTCAGCTTCTCGCCCTCTGCCAGCTTCGGGAGAACGCCGCTCTGCTCGTCGCCCTCGCGGGTTTCCTCATACAGTTTGGTAAATCCGTCAAAGCGTACCGAGTAGCCGCTCGCCTTGAACAAACAGTTCTTCGCCGTAATATCCACCGACACGGTATCCATTACCGCATTTGCCATCTGGCTTGCCATAAAGCGTTCCCAAATCAGTTTGTAGAGCTTGAACTGGTCGCTTGTAAGCGACTTCTTCACGCGTGCGGGAGTAAGCTCTACGTTTGCGGGACGAATCGCCTCGTGTGCGTCCTGTGCATTGCTCTTGGATTTGTAGGTGCGAGGCTTTTCGGGGAGATAATCCTCGCCGTACATTGTCTTAATCAAATCCGAAGCCGCCGCCTTCGCCTCGTCCGAGATTCGCAAACTATCCGTTCTCATATAGGTGATAAGACCGACAGCACCCATATCTTCGATATCCACGCCCTCGTACAGCTCCTGTGCCGCTTTCATAGTTCTGCGTGCCTGAAAAGACAGTCTGCGTGACGCCTCCTGCTGTAGAGTGGAAGTCGTAAAGGGAGGTGCGGGCTGCTTCTTACGCTGGGACTTTTTAAGGCTTGTAA
>JBJESA010000077.1:0-3729 GCA_051882535.1 Oscillospiraceae bacterium | reverse complement strand
ATGGAAGTTTGGGCACTCGAGGCGTATGGTGCAGCATACACGCTGCAGGAAATCCTCACGGTTAAGTCCGATGACCTGATGGGCCGTCAGAAGACCTATGAGGCAATCGTCAAGGGTGAAGCAGTGCCGAAGCCCGGCGTACCCGAGTCCTTCAAGGTAATGGTAAGCGAACTGCAGGGTCTGGGTCTGGATATCAGAATTCTTGATTCTCAGGGCAAGGAAATCGACCTCAAGGAAGACTTTGATGACGATGACAACAACTCCTACGGAAAGCACGGATTTGATGCCGACTTCCGTTCGAGCGACAGCGACTTTGCAAGTGCCGGATTTGAAGTTTCGGACAATGCAGAGGACGTTGGAATGTCCATGAACGACGAGGAAGAATTCGACGACTTCGATGAAGACGATATTGATGATTTCGACGATGAAATTGATGATGAAGACTTCGATGACATCGACGATGAGGACGAATAATCGGATTTCTTCGAAAAAACAATCGGATATTGCTGTACGTGATAATTGAATGTCTGCCCGTATGCGGGCAGATGTTCAGAATCAGAAGGGATAAATTATGGGTTTTAATGTTTTCGAGTCCATGAAGATTGGACTTGCTTCTCCCGAGCAAATAAGAGCATGGTCTCACGGAGAGGTTCGCAGAGCGGAAACAATTAACTACCGCTCTCAGAAGCCCGAAAAAGAAGGCTTGTTCTGTGAGAAAATCTTTGGCCCGCAGAAGGACTGGGAATGTAACTGCGGCAAGTACAAGAGAATTCGCTTCAAGGGCAAAATCTGCGAGAAGTGCGGCGTAGAAGTAACTCGCAGCAAGGTTCGCCGTGAGCGTATGGGACATATCGAGCTTGCAGCTCCCGTTTCCCATATCTGGTACTACAAGGGTACTCCCTCGAGAATCGGACAGGTGCTCGACCTTCCGCCCAAAAAGCTCGAAGAGGTGCTTTACTTCACTAAATACATCGTAATCGACCCCGGCGAGAAGACCGGTCTTACCAAAAGACAGCTTCTCAGCGAGGAAGAGTACGCACAGGCTGTTTCCAAGTATGCCGGAATTGATACTTTCCGTGCCGGAATGGGTGCAGAGGCTATTAAGGAGCTTCTTCAGGAAATCGACCTGGACGAGCTTGCAGAAGAGCTGAAGGCAGAGCTGGAGAACACCTCCGCAGGTCAGAAGCAGATTAAGCTGCTTCGCCGACTGGACGTAATCGAGGCTTTCAGAAGCAGCGGAAATCGTCCCGAGTGGATGATTCTGGACGTTATTCCTGTAATTCCTCCGGATATTCGTCCTATGGTTCAGCTCGATGGCGGACGTTACGCAACTTCCGACCTTAACGAGCTTTATCGTAAGGTTGTAATCAGAAACAACCGTCTGAGAGATCTTCTCGATAAGAAGGCTCCCGACCTTATCGTAAGAAACGAAAAGCGTATGCTGCAGGAAGCAGTTGACGCACTCATTGATAACGGCAGACACGGCAGAGCATACACCGGTTCCAACAACCGTCCGCTCAAGTCCCTGTCCGATATGCTCAAGGGTAAGCAGGGACGTTTCCGTCAGAACTTGCTCGGTAAGCGTGTTGACTACTCCGGACGTTCGGTTATTGTCGTAGGTCCCGAGCTTCGCATGGATCAGTGCGGTCTTCCTAAGGAGATGGCTCTCGAGCTGTTCAAGCCGTTCGTACTCAACGACCTCGTTGCAAACGGCGTTTCGCCTAACATCAAGCAGGCTAAGAAGCTCGTTGAGCGTGCAGACGACAAGGTATGGGATTCCCTTGAAAACGTAATCAAGGATCACCCCGTACTGCTCAACCGTGCTCCTACGCTCCACAGATTGGGTATTCAGGCATTCTCGCCTATTCTGGTTGAAGGTCGTGCAATTAAGCTCCACCCGCTGTGCTGTACTGCGTTTAACGCGGACTTTGACGGCGACCAGATGGCTGTGCATCTCCCGCTCTCCGCTGAGGCTCAGGAGGAGGCAAGAACTCTTATGCTTGCCGCAAAGAACCTCCTCAAGCCCTCCGATGGTAAGCCTGTAACCGTTCCTACACAGGATATGGTTCTCGGTTCCTACTATCTGACTATTGATAAAGAGGGCGAAATGGGCGAAGGCAAGGTATTCCGTGACGCTAACGAAGCACTTATGGCATACCAGGACGGAGTTATCTCCATTCACGCCGCGATCAAGGTGCGTGTTACCAAGGATTTGGGCGACACCAAGATTACCAGAATTGTTCCCGCTACTGTCGGAAGAATTATCTTCAACGAGCATATTCCGCAGGATTTGGGTTATGTTGACCGTTCCGATCCCGACCACCAGCTCGATTACGAGATTGGCTTCAAGGTTGGCAAGAAGGAACTCGGTAAGATTATCGACCGCTGCCTGAAGATTCACGGCACTGCAACAACTGCACAGGTGCTGGATAAGATTAAGGCAATGGGATACAAGTACTCCACCAAGTCGGGTATCACCGTTGCAGTATGCGACGCAGAAATCCCGCCTCAGAAGGCCGAGATTATCGCTGCCGCTGACGAAAAGAGCATTAAGAACAACAAGCAGTTCGCACGCGGCTTTATCTCCGATGAGGAACGCAGAAAGTCCTTCATCAAGATCTGGAATGACGCTACCGATGATGTTGCAAAGGCTCTGAAGGCAAACCTCAACAGATACAACAACATCTTTATGATGGCGGACTCCGGTGCCCGTGGTTCGGATAACCAGATTAAGCAGCTGGCAGGTATGCGTGGACTTATCGCGAATACTTCCGGTGCTACAATCGAGATGCCTATCAAGGCTAACTACCGTGAAGGTCTGAATGTCCTCGAGTACTTCATCTCTTCGAGAGGTGCTCGTAAGGGACTTGCCGATACCGCACTCCGTACGGCAGACTCGGGTTACCTTACCCGCCGTCTTGTCGACGTATCTCAGGAAGTAATCGTTCGTGCTGACGACTGCGGCACCGAGAACGGTATCGAGGTGTACGAAATCAGAGAGGGCAACGAGCTTGTCGAGAAGCTGTCCGAGCGTCTTGTCGGACGTTATCTTGCAACCGACTTCACCGCTCCCGACGGGTCGTTCACCATCTCCAAGGATAAGCTGCTTACAGACGCTGACGCAGCGAAGATTGTAGGCACAGGCGTTGAGCGTGTCAAGGTGCGTTCCGTTCTCACCTGTGAACTCAGAAACGGTATCTGTGCTAAGTGCTATGGTGCATCTCTTGCAAACGGTCAGCTTATCAATAAGGGCGAGGCAGTCGGAGTTATCGCTGCACAGTCCATCGGTGAACCTGGTACCCAGCTTACAATGAGAAACTTCCATACGGGCGGTATCGCAGGTGCGGAAGATATCACACAAGGTCTGCCCCGTGTTGAGGAACTCTTTGAGAGCCGTCACCCGAAGAATGCGGCAATCATTACCCGCATCTCCGGTAAGGTTCGCTTCGAGGAAATCAAGAAGACTCGTCACGCAATCATCACCGCTGAGGACGGCACCGAGGAAGCGTATGCGGTTCCCTTCGGATATCGTCCTAAGGTACAGGACGGCGACGTAGTAGCTGCCGGCGACCCGCTGACAGAAGGCTCTATCAACCCGCCCGATGTTCTTGCAGTAAAGGGCGAGAAGGAAGTTCAGAACTACATCATCAGCGAAGTGCAGAAGGTTTATCGTCTGCAGGGTGTTGATATCAACGATAAGCATATCGAGGTTATCGTTCGCCAGATGAT
>JBJESA010000076.1:0-3747 GCA_051882535.1 Oscillospiraceae bacterium | reverse complement strand
TCCACCTGAAATGCTGCCGTTCTGCTTGCCGTTAAGGTACATATTGGCGGCATAGCAGCTGCGGATATAGGTGTCGTTGGAAATGCCGCAGGTAATACCAACTATACCACCACATAAATCTGCACCTGTGCTTGTAAAGGAGATTGAGCCGCAGCCTATGATTTCACCGCCGACCTTGCGGATTTTCCCGCCATCGTCGTGAAGTTCTACACCGAAAGCAGAACCTGCAATGCCGCCGGAATTTCCACTGCGTTCTATCGAGTTCCCGCGTGAAATGCAGCCCTTAACCGTGCAGGCATTGCCAACAATGCCACCAGCTGCTTTTCCTCCGTAAATTGAAATATTCTCTACAATGCAGCACTCGATGTTTCCCCCATAGCCGCAAATACCACCTACGTTCTCAGCACTTCCGTCCGATGAGATAAGGCTGTTTGAAATGCGGCAGTTCTGAATCAGAGAGTTGCCTGTGGAAAATATTGTGCTTGGGTCGCTCACAGAGGGGAAGCTGTAGGACACAATCTCATTAACCAATATTCCGCTGTTACCGGAAACGGGAGAAATATTTGCACCATCAATGATAACGTTTTTAATCGTGCTTGCTGCGAGTGTGCCAAACAACCCCCCGTTTCCTCGCATATTTTTTATCGAGTGATTCTGCCCATCGTATGTAAACAGATTATAGTTTTTGTCCTCGTACCCACGTGCAACCTTTACTGTGTTAATAGGCTTGCGTGTAACATTACCAGGGAATTTGATGTCTGCGGTCTGAATAAAGTACCCGTTTGCGCCCTTTTCTGCAAGATAAAGCAGTTGGTCATAATAGTCTATTATGTAAGGGTTGCTCTCTGAGCCGTCACCGCCGCCATACTTGTTAAGCACTCGGTAGAGCATAGTATCCTTGCGGAATTTGCACTCCGTGTCGTCGAAATACTCGATAGTACCGAATTCGCCGATTGGTTTCTTTGTGGAAAATCCGTAAGTGCAGCCATATACGCTGTTGTATGCACTGCTTCTGTCGTTTATCTTAGGTAGCTTTAGCGTGGCTTCACCGTTCATATCAAGCGGCACTTTGTAGGAAAGAGGTGCTTTGTTGAGGTAACTTTGGTCGATTGAAATTGTGATATATGTAGCACGTTCCCACTGCCCGTAAACATCACAATCGCCTGTAATTTGCAGGAAATCGACCGGAATGGGGTTATCCCTGAGATACCAGCCTGAAATAAAATATCCATCTTTTTTCAGCCCGAAATCCTGTCGCATATTCAGCACCGAGCCAATCTCTTCGTCCCGTACCATAACGCTGTCATCATAGTGGAACGTAACCTTTGCAGTGGGTTTTTTGGTACTCCAGACCGCATAGAGATTAACGTTTTCCGCAGGCATTTTCATATTTTTCATTCCTGTTTTTGCGTTCTGCGTCGTGTTCCACCCGATTAAGTTCAGACCGTCTTTATATACCGCAATATCAATGGGCAGCGGTATATCATCGCCATATTTTACCTTTACCGAGGATAGCTGACCTGTGCCGCCGTTTGAGTTGTACTTGACCGTATATTCGGCGGTTTCCCAGACTGCAAAAAGCGTAACATCACCGGTTGGCATTTTGTAGTCATACAACGGATAGTTGATTTCTGTGTTATCTGAGAAGCCAATCAGCTTGTAGCCCTTACGCGTTAGAGTTTTTGCAGCTTCTGCGGCTGAAGGAAGCACAACGTACTGCCCTGGTGCGGACTTTATTCCCGCAAGCTCACCCTCTCCTCCATTCGCGTGAAAAGAAATGGTGTATTCGGACTGTACTGTTCCTCCTGAACTGTAGCCGCCTGACGAATAGCCGCTGTCTGTGTAGCCGCTGTTGTCGGTGTCCTGTGGCGGCTCGTCTGTAATACCTGATTCAGAACTTTCGGTCGGATTATCCACATATTCGCTACTTGTTGACGTTGAACTTGTGTCTGCTGAACTACTATTGCTTTGTTCTGACGAACTGCTCGTATCGTCAGAACTTTCAGAAGGCTCTGAAGATGAGGTATCAGACATCTCGGAATTGTTTGTAGTCAAATCCTTATCTGTTGCAGAATTCTTTTTGACTGCCGATAGGATAAGCAATACGATTATTGCGAGTATAACAGCTCCAATGATGATAAACATCTTGGTGTTGTCCTCCTTTTTTCCTGATTTTCCACCTTTAGCACCTGACGAGATTGAGAACGAATTATTATCAATCTGTTCGAGCTTGTTGGCTGAGATTAACTCTGCAAATTTTTCTTCCGAGATAGTGTCAATGCTGGTATCAACAACCTTGTATAGCACATAGTTTACATCGACAATGCTTGTTTTGGTGTCCTTTACAAATTGTCTGTAATCTGCTTGAGCAGTCAGAATTTTTTCGGAGAATACCGGTATTCCGTTTTCGTCCGCGTCCTGCATATCAGGGACGATAAACAACGACTTTTTCTCCTCGTCAAAGCTTGAAAGTTCAATTCTGAAAAAGAACATTTATTTACCGCCTTTCTTTTCTTTCTGAGGGCTGCTTTTGTCGAATTCCATTGTAAATCCAATGTGGGCGTTTCCTTGCTTGTCTGTCCAATCATCGCCGAAAAGAATTGTCGCGTCATAGGTTTTGTTTTTCTTTTCGCTATACAGACCTTTGACCTTAACTTTACCCTTTGTCAGCAGCGTCTGCATTGTTTTTTCTCCGAGCGTTTTCTTTTTGGATTTCCAGAATAAATCATCTGCAAACACTCGAAAAATACAAGGGTTTTCAAGTTTTTGTGAGGAATGCTCACAATAATAGATTATGCTGCCGTTCTTGAGCTTGCTGACATACACCGCACCGCCGCATTTAGGACATTTGCCCAAGCTCTCACGCGGGGCGGCAAGTGAAACGTGCTTGCGCGTTTTTTCGTATTCAATGACGCGCTGAACTTTTTCGATGGTTTGTGCGACTACACTTTCCGCTGATTCTTCACCTTTTTCAATGGCTGCAAGCTGTTGTTCCATCTCAGCGGTCATTTCAATGTTCTTGACATCATCGGGGAGCATATCTATTACTTTTCTGCCTTTGGAGGTCGATTTAAGAGTTGTTTTATTAACGCGCTCTATGTACCCAACTGTAATTACTCGCTCGATAGTGTTGGCTCTTGTTGCGGGAGTTCCAAGACCGCGTTTCTTTACATATTCGCTGAGTTCTTTATCTTCAATTCTGCGGTCGATGTTTTCCATCGCACGCAGCAGCGTTGCCTCAGTGTACGCTTTCGGTGGTTGAGTTTCGCTTTCCACGATTTCAAGATTTTTCGCTTCAAAGGATTCTCCTTGAGTATAGGATATGATATCCTCGTCCTTTCCCTCGCTGTTAAAGTAGAATCTCTTCCAACCGAGCTGCACAGGTGCTTTGAATTTGTTGTGAAACATTTCGCCGTTGACCTCGAAAATATATTCCGTTTCATTGTACTGATATTCCTTGCAGAATACCGCCAGAAATCTGGTAATAACCATTTCGAGAATGCTCTTTTCCTCATCGGATAATTCAAGGTTATTAATGGAGGATATGTTTTCCGTGGGAATTATTGCGTGGTGGTCAGATACTTTTTTGTTATTAACAACTCTGCTGTCAATGTTCAGACCGCTAATCAGCAAATCATCAACTGCACCTTCGTCAAAAAAACGGAGCATTTTCACACGCTCCGTCATTTCTGCTGCCATATCTTCCGTGATATAGCTGCTGTCTGTTCGTGGATAAGTAAGCAGTTT
>JBJESA010000075.1:0-3767 GCA_051882535.1 Oscillospiraceae bacterium | reverse complement strand
CCAGTTGAAAGCGTCGCTTCTTACTGCGTCGGACTGTGCCGCATAGAACTTTGCAGCGGACGCTTCATCGCTTGCCTTGCTGCCCTTCATAGAGTTGGAAGAGCCAATCTGGGGGTCGCCGACAAAGATGAAGCTGAATCCCTTGGAAGTGTCCTGAACCGTGAAAGAAACTGCCTTGCCGTCATCAATCTGGTAGGTATACTTGCCGGGTTTCAGATTCTTGATTGTCGCTTTGCAAGCGTAGTACTGCACTCCGCCCTGAACTATCTCCTTATCGGCAACGCCTGTTACCTCCTCGGAATATTCGTACATATAATAGCTGCCGTCTGCATCGGGGCCGTTGGCTTCCATATCGGCACGAACGACAAATTTTGCTTTCTGCGTCTTGGAGTACCACGCGAAGTTAAGCTCGGTTTCGTTGGAACCGGGGGTGATGGATACGTCTGTCCAATCGTTCTTCTCGGTTTCCCAAGTCTTCTTCCAGCTCTCCCAATCAGAGGAAAGACCGTTGGCTGCGGCGAACTTCTCCGCATTGGTCTGACCGTCCGCGGGAATTTCCGCATAAGCTGCTGCACTAAGTGCAAACACAAGTGCCGCTGTGATAGACGCACCTCTTAAAAATGATTTTCTCATACAATTCTCCTTACCTTTCCATTTCGTTATTGCTTTTGGGTACGGTACTATTATAGCTCTGAAAGGCAAGTATGTCTATCACGGTTTGGTTAAGGGAGAATTAAATATGCGTTAAACCGGATTGTTAAGTTCTAAATGCAGCAACATTTCAGAGAATCTGAAAAAAATTAAAAAAGCCCTTGATTTTTCCATCTTACCGTGTTATAATAACAATTGTATTGTATCCCGAAATCGCACAGGGCGAGAATAGGGAATAATAACAGGAGGAATTTAATATGAAAAACACCAAAACACGCGATATGGTGCTTATGGGAATCATCACGGCTTTGCTGGTTGTATTCTCGGTGACACCTATCGGAACAATCCCCATCGGCCCCCTTTCAATCTCGCTGAACGTTATCCCCGTGGCAATCGCAGCAGTAGCCTTAGGGCCTGTAGGCGGTGCAATCGCGGGCGGAATCTTCGGCATACTTAGCTTCTTGCAGTGCTTCGGCATTGGTATCCCAAGCGGTATGGGTGCTGTACTGGTGGGAATCAATCCGTTTCTGGCATTTATCCAGAGATTTGTACCAAGACTGCTGGACGGTCTGCTTATCGGCTTCATCTTCAGATGGGTAAGCAAGAGGGCAAATCCGTACTTTGCTTCTGCACTGACGGGCTTCTGCTCCGCACTGTTCAACACGGCTTTCTTTATGTCGGCACTGGTGCTGCTGTTCGGCAATACCGAATATGTACAGGGGCTTATGGAAGCAAAGGGCACGGGGAATTTCTTTATCTTCATCTGCCTTTTTGTTGGAGTAAACGCAATTGTTGAGATGGTGGCTTCTACCGTTATAGTAGGTGGTGTAGGCTCGGCACTCATTCACGCAAAGCTGATTACCGTGCCGAAAAAAGTTGAAAAAAAGACCGCGTGATATACTTACAGGCTGTCGAGAAGCCTTCAGATACGAGGAACGAGCCGTGCGGCTAGGCTTTGTGCCTGCCGCACGGCAGCGTTTTCTGCGAAGCAGATAATGCGGTGACAGAAGTAGATGAGGGCTTATCGACAGCCTGAGCGGTTTATTTTAAAAGGAGAATACCAATGCTTACAGGAAAAACCGTTATCCTCGCCGTTACGGGAAGTATTGCGGCTTACAAAATCGCAAATCTCGCACGTATGCTGAAAAAACTGCACTGCAATGTTCACGTGCTGATGACGCAGAATGCGACCAACTTCATAAACCCCATAACCCTAGAAACGCTCACCCAGAACAAATGCCTTATCGACACGTTCGACCGCAATTTTCAGTACAGTGTGGAACACGTTGCACTTGCAAAACAGGCAGATTTGGTGATGGTGGCTCCCGCGTCTGCGAATGTTATCGGGAAGATTGCGAACGGTTTGGCGGACGATATGCTCACCACCACAATTATGGCGTGTCCCTGCAAGAAGATGGTTTCCCCCGCTATGAACCACAATATGTACCACAACCCCATTGTACAGGACAACATCGAAAAGCTCATAAAATTCGGCTATGAAATCGTTGAACCCGCCACAGGTATGCTCGCAAACGGCGACAGCGGCGACGGCAGAATGCCCGAGCCGGAAGAACTCCTCGAATATATTCTCCTAGAGATTGCGTTTGAAAAAGACCTCAAAGGCAAAAAGGTGCTGGTAACTGCGGGTGCAACGCGTGAGGCGATAGACCCCGTGCGTTTTATCACAAATCATTCCTCGGGGAAAATGGGCTTTGCGTTGGCAAAGGCGGCAATGCTGCGTGGTGCGGAGGTTACTCTGGTAGCCGCTCATGCGGAAGTCGCTCCCCCGCCGTTTGTAAACGTAGTCCCCGTGGTGAGTGCGGAGGATATGTTTGAGGCAGTGACGGCACACTCCGACGACTACGACATCATCATAAAGGCGGCGGCGGTTTCCGACTACACGCCTGTCGTCACAGCAGACAGCAAGCTGAAAAAATCCGATGATGATATGAGCATTGCACTCAAACGCACAAAGGACATTCTCAAACATCTGGGAGAGAACAAACGAGAGGGGCAGTTTATCTGCGGATTCTCAATGGAAACGGACAACGTTATAGAAAATTCCCGCAAGAAACTCGCCTCCAAGGGCTGCGATATGATTTGTGCGAACAGTCTGCGTGCAGTGGGTGCGGGATTCGGCACGGATACCAACATCATCACCCTCATCACGAAAGACAGCGAAACGGAACTGGAACTAATGAGCAAGGAGAAAGCCGCTCATGTGATTCTCGATACCATTCTCAAAGCAACAAAATAAAGGAGCCAACTAAAATGATAATTGCAGTTGATATAGGAAACACAAATATCGTCCTCGGCTGTGCGGAAAACGACAAGATTCTCTTTCGCGAGAGAATTGCCACCAACCAGACGGCGACCGACCTTGAATATGCGGTAAAAATCCGTGCAGCTCTCGAGATGAACGATATTGACGTTAAAGCGATTGACGGTGCTATTATCTCATCGGTTGTGCCGTCAGTCACAGGCACGGTAAAGGCGGCGATTGTGAAGCTCACGGGCGTTAAGGTGATGGTGGTAGGCCCCGGTATCAAGACGGGACTCAGCATTATGATTGACAATCCCGCACAGCTCGGCAGCGACTTGGTGGTAGACGCGGTTGCGGGTATTCAGGAATACAAGTCGCCTATGATTATCATTGATATGGGCACGGCAACCACGCTCTCCGTAATCGACGCGAAGAACAACTATATCGGCGGCGTGATTATGACGGGTATGGCGGTGTCAACGGACGCGTTGATTTCCCGCACGGCACAGCTCCCGAAAATCGCATTCGAGAAGCCGAAGAAGATGATAGGCACCAACACTATCGACTGTCTGAAAAGCGGCATTATGTACTCCAACGCGTGTGCTATTGACGGAATGGTGGACAGGCTGGAGGAGGAACTTGGTGAGAAATGCACCGTAATCGCAACGGGCGGTTTGTCGGGAGTGGTAATCCCGCTCTGCCGCAGAGAGGGCATTATTCTGGACGATACGCTACTTCTCAAGGGGCTTATGATTATCTACAATCGTAACAAACGCGATTAAAAACGGAAAAGCAGCGACTTAACATCGCTGCTTCAGCTTGTCGAAAAAGTCTTTTTTCTGCGAGATACGCC
>JBJESA010000074.1:0-3791 GCA_051882535.1 Oscillospiraceae bacterium | reverse complement strand
CGGGAGTTCTTTCTTGAACATAGCCGCAGCCACGGAAACTGCACCCGCACCCTCAGCAATCAGCTTCTGCTGCTCAATCAGCGTGAGGATAGCGGTGGAAATCTCGTCCTCGGTAACCGTTACAACCTCGTCAACATACTTGGAGCACAGCTCAAAGGTGTTTGCACCGGGTTCCTTAACTGCGATACCGTCCGCGAGAGTAGCAACGCTTGGCAGACGCTCAATCTTCTTATCCTTAAGGGAATTGTACATCGAGGGAGCACCTGCCGCCTGAACACCGTAAACCTTGATGTTCGGATTAAGCTGCTTGATTGCGAATGCAATGCCGGAAATCAGTCCGCCGCCGCCAATCGGAACGAGAACCGCGTCCACGTCGGGCAAATCGTCAAGAATTTCAAGACCGATTGTGCCCTGACCTGCGATTACGTTCTCGTCATCGAACGGGTGAATGAAGGTGTAGCCCTTTTCGTCACGCAGGCTAAGTGCCTTGTTGTACGCGTCGTCATACACCCCGGGTACAAGGCAAACCTCCGCACCGTAGGACTTTGTAGCCTCCACCTTGGAGATGGGAGCACCATCGGGCAGGCAAATCAGCGACTTAATGCCCGCCTTTGCAGCCGCAAGTGCAACACCCTGTGCGTGGTTGCCCGCGGAGCAGGCGATAACACCCTTTGCTTTCTCCTCCTCGGTGAGCTGGGAAATCTTGTAATAAGCACCGCGTACCTTGAACGAGCCGGTAACCTGAAGGTTTTCGGGCTTCAGGTAAATTTCGCAGTCCGCAGAAATCTTCGGGGCTTTAATCAAATCCGTGTGACGGATAACCTCTTTTAAAACGTGTGATGCCTTGTAAACACTGTCTAGCGTAAGCATTTTATTGTCCTCCTTAATGTCACGCCGCACATTGCGGCGAGAAATGTCAAAAACCATTCAACGGTTTAAATTATACACCTTAAAAATAGATTTGTCAAGCGGTTAGAAGATGATTTTCAAAAAAATAAGCATTACCCCCTTGAAAAAATTACCTGAATGGGGTATAATTAAATTGTATAGTTTTGGATAACGGTATTTTGTTTGTATAGATAGCAAGGAGGATAATTTTGAAAGGACCATTAATGCTGCTGATAAGCGGTGCGGATAAACTAGAAGTCGTTTTGTCGTTTTTCTCGGTGTTTGTACTGCTGTTTTTGTGTTTTCCGTTTCGTGCGTATATGAAGGCGTGGGTTGCAAAGCAGCTCGGCGACGATACTGCCGAGAATGCGGGAATGCTCACGCTCAATCCCTTGGCACATATTGACTTTATGGGTGCGTTGTGTATGTGCCTGTGCTGCTTCGGCTGGTCGAAGCCTACTCCCATAAGCATCAGTCGATGCAGAAAGTATTCGATGAGAAAATGTGCGATTCTGATTTCGCTGATGGGCGTTATGTCGCTTATTATTCTGGGCCTTATACTGATTATCCTCTCGAAAGTGATATTTGTTATTTTTCGGGATTCGCCTTCAATTGATACAATCTCTATGATTAGCGGTGCACTTTCGCAGGCAGCATTGATTTCCGTCTATATCGCAGTTCTGAATTTGCTGCCTGTTCCCGGATTTGACGGATATGTGCTTATTCAAGGACTTCTTCCTCGTAATGCGGCACTTTTCATTGAGAGAAATGCACATATTGTAAATCTTGTGGTGCTGGTTTTGCTGGTATCGGGAATTCTTTCAAAACCGCTGAGCATTTTGTCTGCTATAATCTACTTGGGACTGGATTTGATTACGTTCTGGATAGGGTAAACAATGACAGAGTTAAATTTCAAACTAGAGGTGTTTGAAGGGCCGCTGGATTTGATGCTGATGCTGATTCAGAAGCACAAGCTTAATATTCAGGATATTGAGATTTCGATTCTTTTGGAGCAGTTCCTCAACTACCTTGAGCGTATGACTGAAGCGGATATCGAGGTCACGGCTGACTTCCTTGAAATGGCGTCAAGGCTTATTCTGATAAAGAGTGCCGCACTTCTCCCCAAGGAAGAAGCCGAGAAAATGAAGCAGGAGCTTCAAGGCGCTCTTATCGAACTTGCCCTCTGCAAGACAATGGCAGGTAAGCTGAAAAGACGTTATCAAGGCGATATGATATATGTTCGCGACCCTGTGGAGATTGACATTGACGCTACTTACCGCCGCACTCACCAGCCGGAAGAAATCCTTCTGGCATACAGCGTGATTGCCGAGCGTTCCCGCAGGAAAGCGGCTTATGAGAAAACTCCTGTTACTCCGCCTGTGGAGAAGAGCTATGTGACGGTGTTTACAGGCATTTTTACGATTTTGAAGAATCTGCGGCGTAATGCGTCAATCGAGATGAAATCGCTGTACGAGGGCAAGTCGCGTTCCCACAAAGTGGCGACATTTCTTGCTGTGCTGGAGTTGTCTAAGGACGGAAGAATCGTTATCTCGGAGGACGGAAGCAGCGTTCGCCTCACCACACCGGAGGAGCGTGCCCGCGTGGTGAACGCCGCTCCTACAGAGGATTCTGAGGCGACCGACAATAATGAAGGAGAGTAATCCGGTTGAAGTTTACTGATGGAATGGCTGCAGTTGAAGCAGTGCTTTTCGCCTGCGGAGAGCCGCTTGAACTTGACAAATTAGCCGCAGCCGTTGAAATAGAAAAAGACACGGCAGAGCGTATTATAGAGCGTCTGAACGAACGTTACAAGGAACAGAACAGTTCGTTTGTTATCGGCAAACTGGGCGACAGCTTCCAGATGATGACGCGTCCCGAGTTTGCACGGTATATCAAGTCTGCGATGGAAACCCGCCGTCAGGCACCGCTTACTCAAGCGGCTTTGGAAGTTTTGGCGATTGTCGCATATAATCAGCCGATAACCCGTGCGTTTGTCGACCAAGTGCGTGGAGTGGACAGTTCTGGAGTTGTGCGAAGTCTGGTGGAGCGTAATCTGCTGGAGGAACACGGCAGATTGAACGATGTCCCCGGTCGTCCGATTGCGTATAGGACAACGGACAACTTCCTGCGATGCTTCGGGTTTAGTACGCTTGCCGATTTGCCGCCGATTCCCGGCTCGACAGATCAGCTGAATCTGGAGGATTACGAGGATTTCGACTATTCCGATAACACGGAGGAAACCGAATTTTCCTCGGACAATGTTTCCAACGCTGAGAACGACAATCCCGCAGGGGAGAGCGAAAATCCCATAGAGGAAGACGACGCTTCTTCCGACGATTGAAAGGAATAAAGCCTGTTCTGAGGAGGTGTTTCCGTGACAGGTTGGATAATAACAGGAGCGGTGCTTCTGTTGCTGCTGTTCTTTTTGGGACTGCGGGTTACGGTGGTTGTTGACTATTGCAACGACCTCTATCTTCGGGTATCTGTTCTCGGGATAACCGTTTTCAAGATACCTTCTTCAAAAAAGAAGAAACGGAAGAAAAAGAAGCCAAAGGATAAGGATAAGACGAAGGATTCTGAAGACGAGGATTCTTCCGAGGAAAACAAGGGCATGAAGCCCAAGGAAAAGCCCACCTTTAACGAAATCCTTGATTTGGTGAAACTCGTGCTGGATAGCCTTGGTAAGCCACTCAAGAAGATGCTTAAGCGTGTGATAGTATCCCACCTCAATCTTCAGATAACTTGCGGCGGTGACGATGCTGCGAAAGCGGCGATAAACTACGGTGCTGCAAATTACTTGCTGAGCGTGGCACTCAATCTTTGCGATGAGTATCTCACTCTGAAAACGCCTGATGAAATTCGGGTAGATGTGGATTTTTACAAGGAGAAAACCGAGGTCGCTT
>JBJESA010000073.1:0-3797 GCA_051882535.1 Oscillospiraceae bacterium | reverse complement strand
TGCTGTTTACGGGAGTTTCGCTGACATTTCGGACAGGTTTTTTCCAGATACGAAAATTCCCGACAATACTGAAATCCACCGTTTTTTCTAAATCGGAGAAAGACGGCGAGATTACACCATTTGCAGCGATGTGTCAGGCTCTGGCGGCTACGCTTGGGACAGGTAATATCGCGGGGGTGTCCACAGCAGTTGCTATAGGCGGTGCGGGAGCGGTATTCTGGATGTGGATTTCGGCGATTTTCGGTATGATGACCGGATTTGCAGAGAATGTACTCGGTATACTGTACCGTAAGCGGGAGAATGGCGTTCTGAAAGGCGGTGCAATGTACTATATCCGTGACGGACTTGCCGAAAACCCTAAAACCCGCCCATTCAGCCGTCCGCTTTCTCTGATGTATGCGTTGCTTTGCGTAGTGTCGGGGTTTGGCATGGGGAATGCCGCTCAGATGAACTCAGCGGCAGAGGCTATGAAAAGCGGATTCGGCATACCGCCGCTTGTCACGGGGATTGTGCTTGCCACGCTCGCGGCGTTTATCGTGTTCGGTGGTGCGAAGCGAATTTCTGCGGTAAGTGCAAAAATCGTCCCGCTTATGTCGGGGTTTTACATCATAGGCTGTCTGTATATTGTCATTCGCAATGTGGGAGAAATCCCCGAGGTTTTCGAGAGCATTTTCAAAAGTGCGTTCGGACTGTCGCAAGTCGGTGGGGGATTAGCCGGTGCAGCAGTTAAAACCGCCATCTCAATGGGGTTTAAACGCGGGGTGTTCTCCAATGAGGCAGGGCTTGGTACTTCGGTATTCGCACACACCGCAAGTGGTATTAAAAGCCCGTTGGTATGCGGAATGTGGAGCATTTTCGAGATTTTCTTTGATACTATAGTGATGTGCAGCCTTACCGCACTCACACTGATGGCAAGTCCCTGCCGTGCACCGCTCTATTGTGACGCATTAAGCACCGTGAGCGGGGAAGCAACTTATTTCCGAATCACCGACAGCGACAAATTGATAACAGACGGAATAAGCCTCCCCGATGAACTCCCATGCGTTACAATAGACGGGGAACAAATTACCGCCAAAGTGAAAATGAGCGGTATATGTTACAGCAATCTTTTCACCGTAACCGGAATTGAGAAGGGCGGCAGAGTTGTTTCCGCTGAAATCGAGCCTGTGTGCGGGGTGGGACTTGCCGAATATGCGTTTACAGGAAGTTTCGGGAAAATCGCAGGTGGAATACTTGCAGTGCTTGTGATGCTTTTTGCGTTTTCTACTGTGCTGGGGTGGAGCTATTTCGGCAGTGAAGCGGTGGAATTCTTGTGCGGGGCGAGGTTCAGAAAGCCGTTTTGTGTGGTGTTTATCGTGTTTTCGGTAATCGGTGCAGTTGTGAATATGCGTTTTGCGTGGGGAATAGCCGATTTGCTTAACGGACTGATGGCTATTCCGAACCTCACAGCTGTCATTCTCCTCTCGGGGAAAGCTGTTAAGGCGGCACGCGGTCATTCAGAATCGCGGAAAACGGCTCCCCGAAAAGAGGAGCCGCCGCAAATCAATTATTCAGATTAAAAAATCCCTTAAACACCGGTTTTTGCCTTAAAAGAGAGGCAGTCAGTGCACTGAACAACAGTAGGATTGGACTCGTGAGTACCTACCTCAATCTTGTCGAGAGAGCAGTAGTCCTCGCAGCTGCAGTGATGCTCACAGTTGTGAATGGTGCAGCCGATGTGCTTATTTGCAAATTCAGTTCCCATTATAAAAACTTCCTTTCAAAACTTGATACGGCGAACGCCGTGTAATTATTATCTTGCGAAAGCCGCGTTTTATTCTTGGGAGAAATTTACGGTTTTTTTTTGAAAATTATCCAACGGTGCACTCTCTTTTATACTCGGAATCTTGTTTTTACCTGAAGCAACGTGCGGCACTTATATCGGTGCAGAAATTCGGGATATTATACATCACCAGTACTTCAGTAATGCCGTTTTCTTGAATATAATCCGTGACTTTACCTGTGAAAAACCGCAAATCAATCAGATGGGTTTGCTCATAGTCGTCAATTACGAATTGTCCGAAGCAATTCGCATAGGAGTCCTTGATGATAAGCAGTTTTCCCTTGCCGTTGCCGTCAACTTTTGATGTCGCTTGGTTGGAATTGAAAAACACCGCGTATTGGTCGCTCCCGTTGAGGTATTTTTCCTCGTAAATGCTGTCTGTGATGTAATTCCCGTTATTGTAATTTACATTGTGCTTTTCGGACTTGTAGTATGCGTCTATTGTGTCGAACGGTGCGAATGGGTAGTTCACCTTGGAATAAGTAGTGCCGCGGAAATTGTTGCACAGCTCTCGCTTTGTCCATTCGGTCAGCGGGGCGGGAGTATCGCCTTTGGAGCGTATCAATTCCGCGTAAGCGTAGTATGCACCGAGAGCTGTCCAGTGGTGGTCGGTCTTGTAGTAAATGTATTCGTCCTTATGTTTGGAAAGTGCTTCGGTAACGTCCACGATGTTCAAGCCCTGTTGTCCGGCGTATTCAATAACGGAATGTTGGTTTGCATTTGGGGCGAACGGCGGCAGCTTTTCGGAAAGAATATAGCTGGCGGTCGGCACGAGCATAACCCGCATAGTGATATTCTGCTCTGCAAGTTTGTCTGACAGCATTTTCAGTGCGGCGATATTTGCCTTTGCCTGCTTTGACGGCAGCGACTTGTGTGCTTCGATAAGGTAGCCGCTATCTGCAAAGTATACGCCGTTGCTTTCCGCTTTGCCGGAAATACGGTCGGTTATCGTTTTGAGAGTTACCCAGCCGTTTCGGGCAGGGAACTGGTCGGCGAGATACACCTCTATCTCATTGCCGAACTTTCCTTTGAAAATTTCCTCTAAAGAGGGCTTCGGAAACTGCTTTAAAGTACGTTTTTCGTTCTCTGAATAGTATTTGTCGGGCAGTATAACGCTCGCTCCTATTCCCGCCGCTATCAGCAGGCAGAAAAGAATTGAAATAACCTTGTTTCTCATATATTTCCCCCTAAAACCTGAAATACAGGAATGGATTGTACGAGCCGCTTATCAGAAACGCCACAGACAGCACGGAAATTCCCACAATCCGAGCCACGTCTGCGGTCAGCATCACTCCATCGTTTGCTTTGTTGGAGAGCTTTGTGTACAAAAGCTTTGCAAGTGGTGTAGAAGCGATAATACAAATCAATATCAGTGGCAGATAGGACAGCAGCTGATACATCGTACCGTTGCTTACAAGCCCCGCACCACCGCCGAACATCACCTTGAGAAACTCAAAGCCACGTCCGAGGTCGTCAAAGGCGAACAGAACCCAGCTGAGCAGCACCGTAAGCGTGGTGTAGATATGTCCGACAAATGCCGGAATTTTCTCCAGCCATTTCAGCAAAAACAGCTTTTCACAAATCAGCAGAACTCCGTAGAAAACGCCCCACAGCACGAAATTCCAGCTTGCACCGTGCCAGAAGCCCGTCAGTAGCCACACAACAGCGATATTGCGAATCTGCTTTGGCAGTCCCTTGCGGTTGCCACCAAGCGGGATATATACGTAATCCCGAAACCACGTCCCAAGCGAGATATGCCATCTACGCCAGAATTCGGTGACGCTTCTTGATATAAAGGGGTAGTTGAAATTCTCGTTGAAATTAAAGCCGAATATCTTTCCAAGCCCTATTGCCATATCACTGTAGCCCGAAAAATCAAAGTATATCTGAAATCCGAATGCAATAACTCCCAACCACGCACCGAGAGTTGTAAGCTTTGCTACGTCCGTCTTTGAAACCGCGTCCCATAGCAGCC
>JBJESA010000072.1:0-3798 GCA_051882535.1 Oscillospiraceae bacterium | reverse complement strand
GTATTGAGGTAATGCTTACTGCTCACCCCCTTGATGGCGTTGTATTCATTCCGAACTGTGACAAGATTGTTCCCGGAATGGTAATGGCTGCTGCCCGTATGAATCTTCCGTCTATCTTTGTAAGCGGCGGTCCTATGAACCCCGGCTGCGTACAGGGTAAGAGAGTGGGTTATTCCGAGATTTACGAGGCAATCGGTCAGTATTCCAATGGTGAAATCGGAGATGATGTAATCAAGGACTACGAGGACAATGCTTGTCCGACTTGTGGCTCTTGCTCCGGTATGTACACCGCAAACTCGATGAACTGCCTTACCGAGGCAATTGGACTTGCTCTTCCTACCGCTGGTACCGAGCCTGCTGTATCTTCTGCACGCCGCAGACTTGCAAAGGAAACCGGTGAGCGTGTTCTGGAGTTGGTAAAACAGAATATTCGTCCGCTTGATATTCTTACTAAGAAGAACATGGAGAACGCACTTGCTACCGATATGGCAATTGGTGCTTCTTCCAATACGGTACTTCACCTCTTGGCAATTGCTCACGAGGCAGGTGTTGATATAAAACTCTCCGATATTGACGCAATGAGCCGCAAAACTCCCCAGCTTGCAAAGCTCAATCCCGCAAGCAGCATCTTTATCACCGATTTGAATGCTGCGGGTGGTATTCAGACTGTTATCAAGGAACTTGCTAAGGGCGGACACATTAACGAAGATGTTCTTACAGTAAGCGGCACTCAAAAGGAGCGTATAGCTGCTGCACGCAATGCGGACGGCGAAATCGTTCATACTTGTGAATCTCCCATTCGTAAGGACGGCGGTATTGCAATCCTCAGCGGAAACCTCGCAGAGAACGGCTCTGTTGTTAAGCAGGGTGCGGTAAAGCCCGAGATGATGGACTTTACAGGAACTGCTCGTGTATTTGACGGTGAGCAGCTTGCGTGCGATGCAATTCTCGGCGGCAAGATTCAGGCAGGCGATGTTGTTGTTATTCGCTACGAAGGACCGAAGGGTGGCCCCGGAATGCCCGAAATGCTTGCTCCCACTGCGGCTATTGTAGGTAAGGGACTTGACGGAAACGTCGCCCTTATCACTGATGGACGTTTCAGCGGTGCTTCCCGTGGTGCAGCTATTGGTCACGTTTCTCCCGAGGCTGCCGAGGGCGGTCTTATTGCATTCGTTGAGGACGGCGACAAGATTCATATTGATATTCCCAACCGTAAGATTGAGCTGCTCGTTGACGAGGCTGTTCTTGCTGAGCGTAAAAAGAAGGGAATTAATCCCCCTAAGGAGTTGGAAGGATATCTCAAGCGTTATGCAAAGCTTGTTACTTCCTCCAACACCGGTGCGGTTTTCTCTGACTAAATAAAATGTGCCGCACAAGGTCTTTTGTATGATTTGTGCGGCATTTACTTCTAGCTTGACAAGCTCCGGCATACAATGGAAGTATGTTAGAACTGAAATTTAGAAAAACTCGAATACGTCTGGATTTCTCTTTTTTTGCTGTGCTGACGCTTTTCTTGATGCTTGATAATACCAATTTTGGGATAGCGGCACTTGCGGCTTGCGGTATCCATGAATTTTCGCATCTTCTTGTGATGACATTTTGTGGGATTCCCGCAGAGGAGATTACTTTCTATGGTGCCGGGGTGCGGATATCTTCGCCGCAAGTAAACAAAGCACGGACGATTCCCAGACTTGCTATACTCGGTGCAGGTTGTTTGGCAAACTTCCTTGTAGCAATAGTATATTGGTTTGCCTGTAATGATGCGGCTGCGACAATCAATCTCCTTACGGGAGCGTTCAATCTTCTCCCGATAGGGGAACACGACGGTGCTGAGATTATGAAGATGTTTCTGATTAGAACTTGTCGCCCCGAAAAATTGGATAAATCAATACGATTTGTTGGGATAGTTACTGCGTTGTTTACAGGCAGTGTGGTTTTACTTCTTGGAAGAGGAACGTCTTTCATTTTCCTCACAACTCTACTTTATATTCTCGTTGTAAGTTTTAAGCGATAGAATTTTTGATAATTTTGCTAATTCTATTGACAACTGAGAAAAAATGTTGTATAATTATTACAAATGAGGTGTCCGGTGGTCAAACTGTATCATTTGGAGAAATAGTCCCTTTTCGGCAAAGTGCTTGATTGATAGCTAATCATTCGATTAATGTGCGGGTGGTTGTTGGCGTTAAGCGTTTTCTAAGCGGCGGCTTCATTGCGATATGTGTATTACCGGAACTACTGAAGTTTATTCTCCGAGTAAAACTGCTCGGATACGGAGGTTTGAATTATGAGAATTTTATATGCGGCAAGTGAGGCATTACCGTTTGCAGCAAGCGGCGGTTTGGCAGATGTAGCAGGTTCCTTACCCAAGGCACTCGTTCAGGCAGGGCATGATGCGAGAGTTGTTATGCCGTATTATGTAAATACGATAAAGCCCGAACAGAAAGAGAAGATGCACTTCATTACCAATTTCACGGTACCTGTTGGTTGGAGAAGCCAGTATTGCGGCGTTTTTTCGCAGGTGGTGAACGGTGTTACATATTACTTCCTCGACAATGAGTACTACTTTAAGCGTGGAAACGGCTTGTATGGCTACTATGACGATGCAGAAAGATATGTGTTCTTCAGCCGTGCTGTTCTGGAGATGCTCCGTCACATTGATTTCCACCCTCAGATCATCAATTCTAATGACTGGCAGTGTGCCTTGATTCCTGTATATCACCATCTGTTCTACAAGAATGAGTGGGGATTCGGCGACATCAAGAACGTATTCACTATTCACAATATCGGTTATCAAGGACAGTATGGACTTGACCTTGTAAAGGATATTGTAGGTATTCCTCCTCACAATGTGAATATTATTGAGTACGACAGAGATATCAACTTCATGAAGGGTGCTATCGAAGTGGCGGATAAGGTTACGACTGTATCTCCCACTTATGCAAGAGAGATTCTTGACCCGTGGTTCTCTCATGGACTTGACAGAATTCTCCGCAATAAGCAGTACAAGACTTGTGGCTTCTTGAACGGAATCGACATTGATTTGTACAATCCCGAAACGGATAATACCATCAAGGCGAAGTTCTCGGCAAAGAACCACAAGGGTAAGGCTGCGTGCAAATCGGCTCTGTTTGAAGAGTTTGGAATGCCGCAGTATGATGTCCCGCTGATTGCAATGATTTCCAGATTTGCAGACCACAAGGGATTTGATCTCGTGAAGTATGTGTTCGATCAGATTATTTCCGTCGATGTTCAGGTGATGATTCTTGGCTCCGGCGAGAAGATGTATGAGGACTTCTTCCAGGAGATGCATTGGCGTTATCCGGATAAGGTTGGATTCTACCGCGGTTATAACCCACAGCTTGCTAAGCGTATGTATGCAGGTGCTGATATGTTTCTTATGCCGTCTAAGAGCGAGCCTTGCGGACTTGCACAGATGATTGCGGCAAGATATGGTACGGTGCCGATTGTTCGTGCTACCGGCGGTCTTAAGGATAGTATCGTCGACGCAGGTGACAATGGAATCGGATTTACGTTCCAGAGTTACAATGCCGGTGATATGCTTAACGCAATTCGCCGTGCAAAGGGCTATTACGACAACAAGACAGAGTGGCCTAAGCTTGTTACTCGTGCGATGAAGGCTGATTTCAGCTGGGCAACTTCGGCAAAGCTGTATATCGGACTGTATAAGGAACTTTGCGGAGAATAATTCCCACAATAGTACGGATTTCTCTTACTTTGTTATGGGGGATTGTTGAATGAGTAAAAAATGTTTGAATATTTCACTGATTTATGCTA
>JBJESA010000071.1:0-15859 GCA_051882535.1 Oscillospiraceae bacterium | reverse complement strand
TGGTTCGTCGTCCGCTTTCTCGCGGCGACTTGATTATTATATCACATTTCGTGATACTTGTCAAGAGGTTTTTTGAAAAATTTTTAAAAAATTTATTTTTCCCTCTCAATTCGACTCTTCCGAGCGAACTTTTACATTATATCACATTTTGTGACGTTTGTCAAGAGTTTTTTAAATTTTTTTAAAATTTATTTTAACCTCTTTTGTTCTACTCTTTCGAGCGGAACTTTTACATTATATCACACAATACGACATTTGTCAATAGGATTTTTCGATTTTTTAAAATTTTTCTTGCTTACTTTCACCCGAACTATATCACGCAGTTCGACAAGGCGTTTTTCTCTTAAAAATCACTTATTTTTATCGTCCTTGAGTTCCGAAATGATTTTCATGAAGCTCTCTACATCATCGAACTCTCTGTAAACGGAAGCAAATCGAATATAAGCCACATCATCAATCGCCTTTAGCTTATGAAGTGCCACCTCTCCAATTTTATCGGAAGAAACTTCCCTTTGGAGAGAATTTTTCAATTCAGTCGCTATCTCCTCAACTACATTTTCAATGGTTTCAAGAGAAACAGGACGCTTTACCGTCGCTCTGCACAATCTGTCCACCAATTTTTCGCGGTCAAAAGGCTCGATGGAATTGTCCTTCTTAATTACCATAAGCGGAATTTCCTCGATTATCTCATAAGTGGTAAATCGAGTACCGCATTTGATACATTCGCGTCTTCTACGCACCTTATTCTCGGTCGGTCGAGAATCTATTACCTTGCTTTCTTCATAGCCGCATTCGGGACATTTCATAGCACGCTCTCCTTAAAAAGTAAGTTTAGCTTATACCCTTTTATTTTACCACATTCTCTCCTGTTTTTCAAGAGCCTAAAATAATTTTTTCTCAAAGAGTATTTCTATTGAAATTTTTCTACCGGTATGATATACTATATAAAAATACTGTTGAATAACAAAGGAGTTCGTTATGCTGGATTTGGTATTTCTCGTTTTAATGATAATAGTTTTATTGAAATCTCTTAAGGGTGAAGTTCACGAACTGCTCTGCAACATCGCTACGGTTGTTGGAATCATTGCCGCATTAATCGGTATAGTTAGTTCTTTCTTTTCGAGTGCCGGAGATTCGTTCGGTATGGGAATTCTGAATATTCTGGTGCTACTTATCGCGGTTGCCTTAAAACCCGTGGCAAAACACTTTGCCCGGCTCTATCAAAATAAGATTGACGAGCAAGTTCGTCTTTACAACGAAGAAGTAGAGCGTGTTCAAGCAAATTTTAATCGCCCTGTAGTACGTGACAATTCCTATATCAACACTCCTGCTGAACAGCAGCCGGCTTCTTCGCAAGAGAATCCTACTGTGAGTTTTGTTCAGAACGCAAGTGGTTTTCCGCAAGGGAACAATAGTGCTTTTCCGGAGAATCAAAATTTTGAAACGGCAAGCAACGCTGTTCTCACACAAAAAGCTGATACAACAGCCAATTTTGTAGTGGCAGACAACACCGTTCTCCCGCAAAATGTGAATACGACAGCAAATTATGGGACGGCGGGCATCAGCATTCCCCCAATAGATTTGAGCAAGCCGTTAGATTCAGGTGCAGAAAACAACTTTGGTCTGCCTTACGATTTGAATGCCCCGATTGACCTTGATAAGCAGATTGACGACATTTCGCCTGATTGTAAGTAATCCGTAACATCGTTTTAACAATCGTAAAAATCGGGATTTTTTTGCATAAACCGTTTTGTAGAATTCTACAAAAATCCACTTGACAAAATAGTTATTTTGTGGTAAAATAAGAGTAGCATAAATATCAAAAACCGAAAAAAATTACGGAGGTACTTATTATGCAGTTGGGAAATGTTATTGTCGGTCAGTCGGGAGGTCCTACCTCGGTTATTAACGCAAGTCTGGTGGGCGTTTTCAAGACCGCAAAAGATGCAGGCTGTGCAAAGGTCTACGGTATGCGAAACGGTATCGAGGGACTTTTGCAGGAACGTGTTATAGATATGTCGGAGTACGTCAAGAACGACCTTGACATCGAGTTGCTGAAGCGTACACCGTCCTCGTTCCTCGGCACTTGCCGCTATAAGCTCCCCGATTATACCAAAGACGAGGAAACCTACAAGAAGATTTTCGCAATCCTCAAGAAGTTGGACATCAAGCACTTCTTCTACATAGGCGGCAACGACTCGATGGATACCATTGACAAGCTGTCGAAGTACGCTGAAATTATTGAGAGCGACATCACTTTCATCGGTATTCCCAAGACCATTGACAACGACCTTGTACATACCGACCACACGCCCGGATACGGCTCCGCTGCGAAGTACATCGCTTCCGCAATGAAGGAAATTATCCGCGACGCAAACACTTATCCTTCCGACTCGGTTACTGTTGTCGAGATTATGGGCCGTGACGCGGGTTGGCTGACTTGTGCGGCTACGCTGTCACGTTCGGAGGACTGTGCGGGTCCCGATATTATCTGCGTTCCCGAAGCAGTTTTCGACTACAACACCTTCGTTAAGAAGATTCAGGAAGTTCACAAGGAGAAGAAAGGCGTTATCGTCGCTGTTTCCGAGGGTATCAAGGTTGCGGACGGCTCGTATGTCTGCGAGGCAAGCCGCAAGAACATCACTCAGGACGCGTTCGGTCACAAGCAGCTCGGCGGTACTGCTCTGTATCTTGCCGACTTTATCGGCGGTGAGCTTGGCATAAAGTCAAGAGGTATCGTGTTCTCCACACTCCAGAGATGTGCTTCTCACTTGGTATCCCGCCGCGACATTACCGAGGCATTCACCGTAGGTGCGGACGGAGTTCAGCTTGCTCTTTCCGGTCAGACAGGCAAGATGATTACTATCGAGAGAATCTCCAACAATCCGTATCAGACAAAAACATCTTCCTGCCCCGCTTCGCTTGTTGCGAACGCCGAGAAGAAGGTTCCCCACAACTGGCTGATGAACGACAACACCTACGTCACCAAGGAGTTCTTCGAGTACGCAAGACCTCTTATTATCGGTGAGTTGTCACCGTTTATGGTTGACGGTCTGCCCAGACACCTGTTTATCGACTAATACTTATTTTGCTGTGCCCCTTGCGTTATTCGCAAGGGGCGTTTTAGCTTGTCGAAAAAGTACTTTTTTCTGCGAGTGACGCCCCCACCCCCCTGCCCCCTCTCCCGAAGGGGGAGGGGGTTATTGGTATATATGCAGAGGGGTGCTAACGCACCCCTCTGCACTCCCCGTTCTGGTGGCAAGCCCCCAGAACCCTAAAGTTTTTTCGACAGTCTGCACGCCACTTGCGTTATTCGCAAGGGGCGTTTGTCGATTTGCGGGAATAATCCGAACACATTCTTGACAAAAGGCGGCTTTTATGCTAGAATGAATGGGTAGTAAAATTATATAGGAGAAAATAAATTACGGAGGTATTATCCATGAGTTTGGGAAATGTAATTGTCGGACAATCGGGAGGACCTACTACTGTTATTAATTCCAGTCTGGTGGGTGTTTTCAAGACTGCGAAAGACGCGGGCTGTGCAAAGGTCTACGGTATGCGAAACGGAATCGAGGGGCTTTTGCAGGAACGTGTTATTGATATGTCGGACTATATCAGAAGCGGTGTTGACATCGAGCTTCTGAAACGCACGCCCTCTCCCTTTCTCGGCACTTGCCGCTTCAAACTCCCCGATTATAATGAGGACGATGAGATTTACAAAAAGCTCTTCGCTATTCTCAAGAAAATGGACATTAAGCACTTCTTCTACATCGGCGGCAACGACTCGATGGACACCATCGACAAGCTCTCAAAGTATGCGGAACAGGTAAAGAGCGACATCACATTTATTGGAATCCCCAAAACCATCGACAACGACCTTGTATGTACCGACCACACGCCCGGATACGGCTCTGCTGCAAAGTACATTGCAGCCGCAATGAAAGAAATTATCTACGACGCGAATATTTACGACCTTGACGCGATTACAATAGTCGAAATTATGGGACGCGACGCAGGCTGGCTTACGGGTGCGACAGTGCTTTCCCGCTCGGAGGACTGCGAGGGACCCGATATTATCTGCCTGCCCGAAACGGTATTTGACTACAACACATTTGTGAAGAAAATCGAGGAAATCCGCAAGGTGAAGAAGAGCGTCACCATCGCAGTTTCCGAGGGAATCAAGCTTGCAAACGGAAAATATGTCTGCGAGGCGGGACGCGATGACATTGCCGAGGACGTATTCGGTCACAAGCAGCTGGGCGGCACCGCACTGTATCTCTCCGACTTTCTTGGCAAGGAATTTGGCATAAAGTCGAGGGGAATCGTGTTTTCCACGCTGCAGAGATGTGCTTCTCACCTTGTTTCCCGCTGCGATATCACCGAAGCATTCGCTGCGGGTGCTCACGGCGTTAAGCTCTCGCTTTCAGGAGAAACGGGCAAGATGGTTACTTTCGAGAGAATTTCCAACGAACCATATCAAATAAAGACCTCTTGCTGTGCTGCAAGCGATGTTGCAAATGCTGAGAAGAAGGTTCCGCTCAGCTGGCTGACAAACGACAACACCTACGTCACCAACGAGTTTTTCGACTATGCAAGACCTCTGATTATCGGCGAACTTTTCCCGTTTATGGTGGACGGCGTACCCAGACACCTTTCTATTAAGTAACACCATTTACCAATTCTCCCCCTGTGAAATCCGCAGGGGGTATGTATTTGGTCGAATTTCTCAAAAACGGTTGAATAAGAGCGTTTGTGGCAAAGTCCCCAAAAAACACTTATTCCCCGCAAAATATTTCTTCGGCGAAATCCCTAAAAAGTGAAAAAGTCCCTTGAAAAATGTGACGAATAGTGTTATAATTATAAAGAATATGTAATATGTTAAAGGAGCGGCAAAAAAATGGCTACAAAATACATCTTCGTAACCGGCGGCGTGGTATCCGGACTTGGAAAAGGCATTACCGCAGCATCTTTGGGACGTCTTCTCAAAATGCGTGGCTATCGCGTTACTATTCAGAAGTTCGACCCGTACCTGAACGTTGACCCGGGTACAATGTCCCCCTATCAGCACGGCGAAGTTTTCGTTACCGATGACGGTGCGGAAACCGACCTCGACCTCGGTCACTACGAGCGTTTCATCGACGAAAATCTTTCCGTAAATTCCAATGTCACCACAGGTAAGATTTACTGGAATATCCTCAACAAGGAGCGTAGAGGCGACTATCTGGGCGGCACTGTTCAGGTTATCCCCCATGTTACCAACGAAATTAAGAGCCGCGTATATCGTGCGGCAAACAGCGGTGCAGAGCCTGTCGATGTGGTTATCACCGAAATCGGCGGTACTGTCGGCGATATCGAATCCACCCCCTTCCTTGAGGCTATCCGTCAGGTAAGCAGCGAGAAAGGCCGCGAGAATGTTCTGTACATTCACGTAACGCTTCTCCCCTATATCTCCGGCTCGAACGAACTCAAGACAAAGCCTACTCAGCACTCGGTAAAGGAGCTGCTGTCGCTCGGTATTCAGCCGAATATCGTTGTTCTCAGAAGCGAGATGGAAGTTCCCGATGAGATGAAGGAGAAAATCGCACTTTTCTGCAACGTTCGCAAGGAGGACGTTATCCAGAATCTTACGGCTTCTTCACTCTATGCTGTTCCGCTTATGCTGGAAAGCGAGGGTCTGGCTCACTCCGCTTGCTACCACCTCGGTCTTGAGGACAGAAAGCCCGACCTCACCGAATGGGAATCCATGGTACATCGTCAGGAGAACGCAAAAAAGCCGCTCACCATTGGGCTTGTCGGCAAGTACGTTGCTCTTCCCGACGCGTACATCTCCGTTATGGAGAGTATTCGCCACGCAAGTGCATTCAACGGCTGTGATGTTGACATCAAGCTGATTGACTCCGAGAATATTACTCACGATAACGCAGACGAGATGCTCAAGGGCTGCGATGGAATCTGCGTTCCCGGCGGTTTCGGCGACAGAGGTATCGAGGGCAAGATTGAAGCGGTGCGTTATTGCCGCGAGAAGAAGGTTCCGTATCTTGGACTTTGCCTAGGTATGCAGATGGCAGTTATCGAGTTTGCACGCAATGTTGCGGGACTTAACGGTGCAAGCTCCGCAGAGTTCGGCGAGCATGAGTACGACGTTATCGACATTATGCCCGACCAGAAGGGCGTTGATATGGGCGGTACTATGCGTCTGGGTCTTTATCCCTGCAAGCTCAGCGAAAACAGTATCTCCAGAGAGGTGTATGCGGACGAACTCGTATACGAGCGTCACCGTCACCGCTATGAATTCAACAACACCTACCGCGAGGAGTTGGCTGAAAAGGGGCTGGTATTCGCGGGACTGTCACCCGATGGAAAACTCGTCGAGATTGTCGAGCTTCCCAAGGACAAGCACCCATTCTTTGTGGGAGTTCAGTTCCACCCCGAGTTTAAGTCGCGTCCCAACAGACCGCACCCGCTGTTCCTCGAATTTATCAAGGTTTCAAGCGACTTGAAGTAATATTGCAATCAGGCTCTTAATTGAGCCTGATTTTGTACAGGAGTAAAGATTATGGGTAATTCTTTCTATGACAACCGCGAGCTTTCGTGGCTTAAATTCAACGAGCGTGTGCTGGAAGAAGCACGGGACGAGAACACCCCGCTTTTTGAGCGGCTCCGCTTTGTGCAGATTTTCTGCTCAAACCTCGATGAGTTCTTTATGATACGTGTGGGCAGTCTGCACGATAAGCTGCTCTATGACCCCAAAGAACGCGAAAACAAGACGAATATGAACGCAAAGGAGCAGCTCTCCGCAATCGCGGACAAGGTTTCCGAGCTTCTCCCGATAAAGGACGAAACCTATGCCGAGATAATGCACGGGCTTGCTGATTTTGGGGTGGAGTATGTGGACGGAAACTCGCTTACTCCCGAGGAAGACGCGTTTTTGAAGGCATATTTTAACCGCGAGGTGCGTCCGCTTCTCTTTACGGGAATCGTAGACAAGAAGCACCCCGTTCCATTCCTGCGTACAGGTGCTATTTATGTCGGGTGTAAAATCCGCAAAAAGGGCGAAAGCGGCAAGGCGACGCTTGCTATTCTCCCCGCGTCGGAAAATCTGCCGCACGTGGTATTCCTCCCCGATTTCAAGAATCAGATGGTGAAGCCGTCGGGACGTTTTGTTCTGATGGAGGAGATTATATGCCGCTATGCAAAGCACGTTTGGGACAACTTCGACCTGATCTCAAAGTGCATTTTCCGCGTGACAAGAAATGCCGATATCCCGATTGACGAGGGACTGTACGACCACGATGTGGATTTCCGCGACATAATGACCAAGATGGTGAAGAAACGCAAAAAGCTGAGCCCCGTACGTCTGGAGTTCCAAATCACATCAATGGACGCGGCAAACTCGATGGATTTGATGTCGTCGATTGCGAAAATTCTGGATATCCGTGCTAACTATGTGTTCCAGCAGCGGTCGCCGCTGTCGCTTGGCTTTATCTCGGATATCGAAAAGCGGCTGAAAGACTTCCCCGCACTGTTTTTCGAACCGCTGACTCCGCAGAATTCTCCGAAAATCTCCAAAAAGCTGCCCATTATCTCACAGATCCAGCGGCGTGATATTCTGCTGAACTACCCCTATGAGAATATCAACCAGTTTATTCGTCTATTGGACGAGGCTGCGGAAAATCCCGATGTCAAGTCCATTAAGATTACACTCTACCGTGTGGCACGCGACAGCAAAATTATCAATGCACTTATCAAAGCGGCGGAGAACGGCAAGGACGTACTTGCTCTGGTGGAACTGCGTGCCCGTTTTGACGAGGAGAACAACATCGGTTGGTCGAAGCAGCTGGAAGACGCGGGAGTCACCGTTATCTACGGTCTGGAGGAACTCAAGGTTCACTCGAAACTGCTGCTGATAACGCTGCGTGACGGAAACGATATTTCCTATATCACACAAGTCGGCACAGGCAACTACAACGAGCGTACTTCAAAGCTCTACACCGACCTGACGCTTATGACAGCGGACAAGGTAATCGGCTCGGACGCGTCTGTTGTATTCAATGCGTTGATGGTGGGAAGTGCGGTAGAATCTACCAATCGTCTGCTGGTTGCACCAAAGGGTTTGAAGAGCCACATTGTGGAGCTTATCGACAACGAAATCACCTACGGCAAGGACGGCTACATCGGAATTAAGATAAACTCGCTGACCGACCGTGATTTGATTGAGAAGCTCGCGGAAGCCTCTCGTGCGGGCGTTAAGGTGGAGCTGATTGTACGCGGAATATGCTGCCTTATCCCGGGTGTGGAGGGCGAAACTGAGAATATCCGTGTTATCTCAATTGTGGGAAGATTCCTCGAACATTCCCGCATCTATATATTCGGCAACGGCGAACGGTCACAGGTGTTTATCTCAAGTGCGGACTTTATGACACGCAATACCGAGCGGCGTGTGGAGGTTGCGGCTCCTGTTCTTGACACTGCCCTTGCGGCAGAGGTTCGCCGCAAGTTCTCCTTGATGATGTCTGACAATGTGAAGGCTCGTGAACTCGGCTCGGACGGCAAGTACCGCCGTGTGGAAACAGACGAGAACGAAGAGCGTCTGAACTCGCAGGAATACTTCTACGAGGAGGCATACAAGGCAGAGGAAAATGCCGCAGAGCTGACACAGGACGACGCGAATATTCCCGTAAAGGTGAAAATCCGCAAGGTTAAACGCTGATTTTGGCGGCTTTCTCCGTAAATTTTAAGAAAATCGCTCAAAACACTTGACAAACCACACCAAACGTGTTATAATGCAGAGTACACGGTAAGATTCTCTGCATTTATGGGGTCGTAAAGGCTTCGACGGGGATTCTGATACGCAATAAGCGAGTAGTGCGGGCGAAAGCACTTTAATCGTCGCAACTTAAATTTAAACGCAGACGAAGATCTCGTTTTAGCAGCTGCCTAAGGCACTGCCGTCGAACCTCGCAGTACCGCGGGCGGGGATTCGGCGTCGACTAGCGGTGAACGTCCTCGGTGAGTTGCCTTGTAACCGTTGATGTACCAAAGGCTGCCAACTGCGTAAGCCTGTTTGTCGGCGTTCGCATGCGGGAGATTTAAATGACAAACTGCACTCGGAGAAGGTTGCGGGGACGGGTTTTCGGACGCGGGTTCAATTCCCGCCGACTCCACCAGTTTTAAAAAATAGCCCTTGGCATAGCCAAGGGCTATTTTTGTAAAACGCAATGGCACTCGTCTGCACCCTGCGGGCTTGACGAGCACTCATTGCTAGCATTGTTTTGGCTCGCCCTGCCCTAATGGCAGTGCGGTTTTGTGCTTCGCACAAAACACCGCCAAAACAACGCGTATTCGCCCTATCAATGGGTTTTGTGGGGCAGATTTTGCTCGGTAATAAGAAATCTTTTTCGTCACGATTAGACAGCGTGCCGCTGGACCCTTTTCGTAGATGGGTTCAGCGGTTTTTTATTATCCGCTCGAAATCAACAAAATCTTTTTGTAAAACGCAATGAGTGCTAGCATTGTTTTTGCTCGAATTGCCCTAATGGCAATTCGATTCTGTGCTTCGCACAGAATACCGCCAAAACAACGCGTGTTCGCTCCTAAATTGGGTAATGCCTATGTCTGGGGCTTGGAAAACAACGTTAATTTCTCTCCCTTTATCTGATAGTACTTGAAATTTTCCACCAAAAGTGCTATAATGAGCATATACGACTATTGGGAGGTAATTTATGAAGATTTTGTTTGCCGGTTCGGAATGTGTTCCGTTTGTCAAGACGGGTGGTCTTGCAGATGTTATGGGTGCGTTGCCTAAGGCGTTGGCTACAAAGGGCTGTGATGTGAGAGTTATTCTGCCGTTCTACACCTGTATTCCCGAAAAATACAGAAATATGGCAACACCCATCGCTCACTTCGATATGGATTTGGGTGCGTTCCCCGGAAAGCTGTATGTGGGTGTGCTGGGACTGAATCTGGACGGAATCCAGTACTACTTTATCGACAACCTCGATTTCTTCAATCAGGGAAATCCTTACACTAATATCGCAAACGACATTGGACGTTATGCGTTCTTTGACAAGGCGGTGCTGGCGGCTCTCCCCGTAATCGGATTTGAGCCGGATATTATACACTGCCACGACTGGCAGGCGGGACTTATTCCCGTGTACCTCAGAACGCTGTTTAAGGACACTCCGCTTGCACGTGCAAAGACTGTTATGACTATCCACAACCTGCGTTTCCAAGGTAACAACGAAACGAATATCGTCAGAGCGATTACCGGTTTACCCGACTACGTATTCAACTACCGCGGAATTTGCCAAGGTGTAGACGCGAATATGCTAAAGGGCGGAATCGTATTCTCCGATATGGTCACCACCGTCAGCAAAACCTATGCCGAGGAAATCAAAACGCACGAATACGGCGAACAGCTTGAGGGCGTGACCTCCTACTACAACCGCAAGCTCCGCGGAATTGTCAACGGTATTGATACCGTGGTTTACGATCCCGCAAAGGACAAGCATATTTTCAAGACATTCACTTCTAAAACCGTAATCAACGGCAAGAAAGCGAATAAGCTAGGTATCCAGAAGGAACTGGGACTGGTTCAGGACGAAAACAAATTCGTAATCGCACTTATTTCCCGACTCACCGACCAGAAAGGTCTTGATTTGGTGAATGCGGTAATCAATCAGATTCTGGACAAGCATACTCAGTTTATTCTCATCGGCACGGGCGAACATCACTACGAGGCGATGTTCCGCAACCTCGAAAATACCCACAAGGGGCAAGTAAGCTCAAACATTATGTATTCCGACGAGCGTGCTCACAAGGTATTTGCGGCTTCTGATGTTATGCTTGTACCTTCACGATTCGAGCCGTGCGGACTTACACAGCTGATGGCTATGCGATACGGCACTCTCCCCATTGTACGCGAAACAGGCGGTCTGAAAGACACCGTTCAGCCGTATAACGAGTATATGGAGAGCGGCACGGGCTTCTCTTTTGACAGATACGATGCGGGACTGCTGCTCAATACCATCAACTACGCAAAGACGGTTTACTTCACCCGCCGCGGCTCGTGGGACGCTATGGTTAAGCGTGCAATGGAACAGGATTTCTCGTGGGGAGCTTCCGCACAGATCTACTGCGATATGTACAAGGATTTGCTCAAATAAAAAGAGAAACTTAATAGTTGAATCACCCGCCTGTTGGCGGGTGATTATTATATTTCGGACTTACATTGCTAATTGTGATTTAGTTGTGTTTCTTAAACCAGTTTCTTATCCACTTTCCGCTTTCTGTGAGGTTGCCCTCACTCCAGTTGCCGTTTGCACCGGCACCGGGATTGATAACGCAACAGGTTTCCTGCTTATCTGCAAGTGCCCAGTTACAGTAGCTGATATTCAAATCATCGAACAGCTGCAGCCACTTGGTCGCTTCATCAAAGTTGTTTGCTCCGCCGCCCGATGCGTCGCACATACCGAACTCGGACGCGAAAATGGGCAGTCCCGCATCATGGCACTTCTTCACGCGGTCACGCAGCCAATCGGTATGAGTTGCCGCATAGAAGTGAACCGCATACATTACGTTATCGTATTTTAACGGATTTGCCAACGCCTGATCAATGTCCTGCGACCAGGTAGGTGTACCTACGATAATAATTGCGTCAGGGTCGTTCGCACGGATTACGGGGATAATGGTTTCCGCATACGGCTTGATTTTACCGTTCCAATCGGCACCGCTGTTCGGCTCGTTGCAAATCTCGTAAATGATGTTCGGGTAAGCGGCGTATTTCTTACTCATATCAGCGAAGAACTCCTTCGCCTCGTTTGTGTACTTGGTAGGGTCGCCGGGGTTGAGAACGTGCCAGTCTATAATCGTATACATATCGAGCTTGATACACAAATCAACGCCCTTTTCAAGCAACTGTCGAGAACCTTGCTTGTTGCTCATATAGCACATACCGTTGTTCCACTCGTCAACATACATAGCCATTCGTACCACATTGGTATTCCAATCATCGCGGAGAGTTTTGAATGCGTTCTCGTTGACGAAATCGGGGAACCATGTAATACCGTGGGTACTCATTCCGCGAAGCTGATAGGGCTTGCCGTACCGGTCTACGATATCAGTTCCCTTAACGGAAAGCTGTCCATGGGCAGATACGATTCCACCCGAAGATGGATTACTCGGGTTGAATGGACTATTACTGCTTGTGGAACTGCTCGACGAACTCGGCTTGCTCTCCTCAGAACTTGAGGACGAGCTTTGGGGCTGCGACACATCGGTTGAGCTGCTTCCCTCGGTGCTTTGGGTGGAGCTTTCACCGCCCGTGGTATTGCTGTTTTCATCACTGCTGCTCTCAGTAACCGAAGTCGAGCTTGTCGGCTCATACGAGGAAGTTACCGACGAATACTCATCAAGCGGCACACAACCACACGACAACACAAGCGTTGCCGCGGCTATGACCGAGAGTGCGATTTTACCGAATTTCTTCATAAAAACCTCCCTTAAGAGTTAATTTACCAATTTATCTTATTATACCATACTCCCCCGCTATTGTCAATTATATAAACGCAAAAACCGCACTCTCTTTCGAGAGTGCGGCATTGTTGTTTTGCTGAATCAGCGGGTTAGCGTATTACTGCTTTCTCTTTCTGGAGATTACGAATACTGCTGCACCTGCGATTGCGAGAGCTGCCGCGGTTATGGGCAGAGCTGCATTTCCGGTAGGAGGATTGGGAAGCTTCTCATCGGGAGTGATGGTTACGTTTCCGGACTCGGTACCGGTCATTCTTGCACCTGCGTCCTTAGCAGCCTTGTCGGTAAGCTCGAGGTAGCCCTGCATATCAATGGTGCCGTTTGCCTTACGAGCAACGCTGCCCTTGAATGTGAGGGACTTGAACCAAGCATCGGTTACGCCGTTTCCATTGAAGTGGTTAGTAGCGTTCTCGTACTTAGCCTTGGACTGAGTGCCCTGAGCCTTTACATCATCGGATGCACCGCCCTTGTAGGAAACAAGTCCTGTTACTTCGAAGTCAGTGCTTGCAGAAGCAATACCGGTGTAAAGAGTGAGGTTAGCTGCTTCATTCTTGTAAGAAGTGCAGTTGATAACCTTTACATCGGGGCAGGAGTTAGAGGTAATACCATTGAGCTTGTTCTCAAACGAAACACAGTTCTTGAGAATGTGACCGCCGGGCAGATTCTCACCGCCGAGCTTGAAGCCGTTACCGTTACCTGCCTTAGTGCCGTCAACCAGATAACCGTTCTTGTATGCTACGCAGTTCTGGATAGTTACAGGCTCGATTCTGCCGGAGCTTACACGAGCGAAGAGATCCCAACCGTCATCTGCATTGTGGTGAGATACGCATCCATCAAATACATTGCCTGCACCAATGGTGAACTTAGCAGCAAAGCCGTCTGCGTCTTCGTAGCCCTTATCAGCATTGTTGTATGCTGTACAGTTGAGAACGAGGTTGTTGCAAGGCCACTCGGACTTAGGATCGGTTGTGTTGTTGAGCGAACGGATATAGATACCGGTTCCGCCGTTGTTGTATGCATCAACGGAATCTACTACGCAGTTGCTTCCTGCGAGAAGCAATCCGGATACGCCGTTAGCCGCATTGCAAACATCAAAGCCCTTGAAATACCAATAGTCGCCTGCTGCTACAAGACCTGCGGTAGAACCCTTACCCTGGAAGTCGAATACGGGCTTGGTCTTTGCCTCAGGATCAGCTACCATGTAGATCATCTTGTCCTTAGTACCGTCAGCACCGCGTGCAACATTGATGCTGCTTGTGAGCTTGTAGGTACCTTCCATAACTACGATGGTCTGACCGGGCTGTGCAACGGATACTGCAGTGTATACATCGAGCGGGTTCTTAGGACCGCCGTTGCCGTACTTGGTTCCGTTGGGAGATACATAGAGATTCTTCTGTGCAGAGAAGTAGTTGTTGAATGCTACGTCAATCTCTGCTGTTACAGCCTTGGTGTCTGCAAGTTCCTTGTCAGCACCGAGGTTCTGCTTGGCATCGGGAGTGAACTTAACGCTAATCTTGTTAGTGCCGTCAGCAAGCTTTACAACTGCACTTGTCTGTTCGTTGGCAGTCTTAACATCAAAGGTCTTTGCAACAGTTCCGTTTACAGAAACTTCTGCAGTACCCTTTACATTAGCGGAAATTGTGAGAGTGTAGTTCTCGTTGTTTGCAACTGCACCAGACTTGATTACAACGTTTGCTCTTACCTTCTCCTTGGGCTTAGCCTCTGCAGGCTTGTCGTCCTTGGGATCAATAGTGGTGAGCTGAACATTGGAAACGGTAACGCGTGCGTTTCTTGCTGCGAAGAAACCAACGTAAACGTTATCCTTATCGAGTACGTTGAGTGCGTTGGGATCGTAGAACTTCTGTGTCTTTACTACCTTACCGTTCTTGTAGTAAGTGAGGAAGTAACCGGTGTTGTTCTTCTGGATTTCAACATCGAAATCGGTTGCAACGTCATACGCAGTAGGAGCCTTGCCGGTCTTTTCATTGCCGACTCTGTTGTATGTACCTGCTGCCTTGCCCGCGGTTGCGAGAGAAAGGTCGAGAGGATACTGTGTGCCACAGATTGCCTTTACAAGCTCAGGATCAGTACCTGCTGTAACTGCAACAACATTGTCAGCGGTTACGCCGATCTTCTGGTTTACACCGATACCGATGTTCTGAGTGTACTTAATGTCGCCGTTTGCGGAAACTTCCTTGTACTGGCTGTCCCACTTGTACTCCATCTTGGAAACAGCGAGCATATACTGGTTGGTCCAGAAAGGACTGGTGCTTGCAACTTCGGGAACGGAGTCCATTACCAGCATACCAAATCCGTCCTGACCATTGGAGAATGTCCAGCTGTCAACGTGAATCTTTGCTCTGAGAGTGAAGTTCTTGGTTGTGGGAATAGCAGTGTAGTAGAATGCAAGACCATCGTTAGAGCCCTGATTTATCTTACCCTTACCATTCTCGGAATAAACAACAACCTTGTTGTCGTCATTGATAGAACCGGTGTAGCCGTTGTTTACATCATCGGTAGATGTACCGTAACGAATGAAGCCCCAAGTCTGCTTGGAGTCCTTAGTAGCGGTTGTAGATACTGCAGCAGACGCAGGTCCTACTTCGCCTGCACGAGTAGCAGCTACTGTGAAGCTGTACTTCTTGCCAACAGTCAGTCCGCTTGCCATGTACTTGGTGGCAGCAGAAGTACCAACTTCCTTGCCATCAACATATACCTTGTATCCTGTTGCTTCGTCAACAGGCTGCCAGATAAGTTCAACCTTGCCGTCGCCCTTGCTTGTTGCACTTACAATAGTAGGTGCCTTAAGGGGAAGAACGAAAGACTTGGTTACGTTGGGACCGGTCTTAGCAGTTTCGCCCTCACGCTGGAGAGAAACAGTGAAAGTGTAATCGCCCGAAGCAGCAGGCTTGAAATCGAAGCTGTGGTCAGCCTTTTCAGCGATAGACTGCTTGGAATCAAGCTCATTGCCCTTGGAATCGAGCATCTTTACAACAACAGCGTCGCCGCCATCAGCACCGACATCTGCCTTTACCTTTGCAGTCATTGTGCCGCCGTCAACAAAGAGAGCGGTGATTGCGGGAGCCTTAACAGAAGCCCAGTCGCCGCGTGCAACAGTGCCGGAGCCACCCTCTGTAACCTGTACTTTGAAGATGTAGTTTGTACCTTCTGCACAAACAAGCTGATATGTACCTGCATCTGAAACCTTCAGAGTGTCAATGTACAGTGCATTCTTTACAGAAGTCTTTGTAGCATCAACCTTTGCACCCGAAGCATTGTAGAGGGAAACGAAACGGTTGTCACCGCCGGATACCCACCATACCTTTAC